>JAEWHY010000236.1 GCA_023387555.1 Pseudomonadota bacterium | reverse complement strand
GCCGAGGGCGTGCCGGCCGGCTGGGGCGCGCCGCTTTACGGCAAGCTCGACCAGGATCTTGCGAGTGCGATCATGTCGATCAACGCCGTCAAGGGTGTCGAGATCGGCGCTGGCATGGCGGCTGCGGAGCTCACCGGCGAGCAGAACGCAGATGAGATCCGCATGGGCAACGACGGCGCGCCCGATTTCCTGTCGAATAACGCGGGCGGCATTCTCGGCGGCATTTCGACGGGTCAGCCCATCGTTTGCCGTTTTGCGGTGAAGCCCACCTCGTCGATCCTGACGCCGCGGCGGACGATCGACCAGAAGGGGCACGAGCGAGAGATCATCACCAAGGGCCGCCACGATCCGTGCGTCGGCATCCGCGCCGTTCCTGTCGGCGAGGCCATGATGGCGATCGTGCTCGCCGATCATTTCCTGCGGCACCGGGGGCAGACCGGCGTTTAGGATCGGCGCCTGAAGTCCGGAGACGAGACCAATCGCGCGTTTTGACAAGATCGTTATCCTGACCGGCGCCGGGCTTTCGGCGGAAAGCGGCGTCGCGACCTTTCGCGATCCCGACGGCATTTGGTCGAAGTACGATCTGCGCGACGTGGCGACGCCGGAAGGCTTCCGGCGCAATCCGGTGCTCGTGCACGATTTCTATAATTCGCGGCGGCGCGCGCATCGCGACATCAAACCCAATGCCGCGCATATCGCGCTTGCCCGGCTCGGGGCCGAGCGCAGTGGCGTGACGATCGTCACGCAGAACATCGATGCGCTGCATGAGGCGGCGGGCTCGAAATCGCTCATCCACATGCACGGCGAATTGATGAAAGCGCTTTGCGTCTTCTGTTCTCATCGCATGGTTTGGCGAGACGATCTGCGCGCCGACACGGCCTGTCCCTATTGCGGTTTGCCCGGCGGCATGCGCCCCGACGTCGTCTGGTTCGGCGAGATGCCTTACGAGATGGGGCGCATAAGTGGTCTGCTTGCCGAGGCCGATTTGTTCGTTTCGATCGGCACGAGCGGAAACGTTTATCCGGCGGCGGGATTCGTTGCCGAGGCAGCGGCGAACGGTGCGCATACGGTGGAACTCAATCTCGAGCCATCCGAGGGCGCGAGCCTGTTCGCTGAAGCGCACTATGGGCGGGCAACGGAAATTGTGCCCGCGTTCGTCGAGCGGATTCTTCGCGACCGTTAGCGGCGAAAGACGGCGACGACCTCGACGTGGGCGGAATAGAGGAACTGGTCGATCGGAGTGACGCTTTCGATCCTGTACCCGCCATCGACGAGGTGACGCGCGTCGCGTGCGAGCGTCGCCGGATTGCACGATACCGCAACGATTGTCTTCACTTTCGAACGCGCCAACCGTTGCGACTGCGCCTCCGCTCCGGCGCGCGGCGGGTCGAATACGACGGCATCGTGCTCGTTCAATTCCAGGGGCGACAGCGGATCGCGGAAGAGATCACGCAGCGTCGCCGTGATCGGCTTCAAGCCGGATGTTTTCTTCACAGCCGCTGATAGCGCGGCGATGGCGGCCTTGTCGCCGTCGAATGCCGAGACGCGGGAACGCGCCGCGAGCGGAAACGTAAAGGCGCCGAGGCCGCAGAAGAGGTCCGCCACGGCTTTCGCTTTGCCGACCGCTGAGACGACGCGGCGCGCAATGTCAGCTTCCGCCTCTTCGACCGCCTGCACGAACACGCCTGGCGGCAACACGACTTCCGCCGTGCCGAAGGTGAGGAACGCGGGCAACGTTGCCACGACTGTTTCGCCGCCCACGCTGAAGCGCGCGAGCTTCATGTCGCTGGCCTTCGCCGCGAGCGTTGTTCTAACCTCCGGCGTCAGCTGACGCTCGGTTCCAGAAATCTCGACATCGAGCCCGGCTTTCGTCAGCGTGATGGCGACGCGCGCCTCTCCGCGCTTCGAGAGAAGTGGCGCAATCAAGTTGCCGATAGCGGGAAGCGCCGCGACGATTTTCGGTTCGAGAACCGGGCATTCCGTAATCGCGACGAGGTCGTGGGACGAAGCTTCGTAGAAACCGAGGGCGACACCTTCGGGCGTGCGGACGGCTTTCATCACGGCGCGGCGGCGCTTGCCTGCGGTTCGCCGCAGGGATTCGACCTTGGGATCGAGGCCACGCGCACGAAACGCGTCGGCGACGAGGTTGCGCTTCCATTCGGCATACGTATCCGGCGCCATGTGCTGGGCGGTGCAGCCGCCACATTTGCCGAAATGCACGCAGACAGGAGCCGCGCGCTCGGCGCTCGGCGCAAGCACGCGCTGCAGTCGCGCGCGGTCGCCCGAGATTTCCGCTTCGATGCGCTCTCCGGGAAGCGTGAACGGCACAAAGATGGATTGGCCCTCGAGATCGGCTACTCCATCGCCTTGCGCGCCGATGCGGCGGATCAAGAGTTCGCGCGCGTCAGTCATTGCGCCGTGCTCCAAGTAGAAATTCAGCATTGCCGGAGCCGCCGAGAATGGGTGACGGCATGTCGCCAACGACGCTCCAGTCAGGTTGTTGATCTATCCAATTGCGGACGTTCTCCAGTGCGCCCTGGCGCGCTGCCTCGTCGCGCACGATGCCGCCGCTGCCGACGTTGTCCCGTCCGGCTTCGAACTGCGGCTTCACGAGGACCACCATCCACGCGCCGGGTCCAGCGAGCGCCAATGCCGGGGCCAAAAGCTTCGTGACGGAGATGAAGCTAACATCGACGGTAATGGCCGTCACGGCATCCGGCACTTCGTCACGCGACAGAGCGCGGGCGTCGCAGTTTTCTAGCGAGACGACGCGGGGATCGTCCTTGAGACGCGGATGCAGCTGCGCGGTGCCGACATCGACCGCATAGATACGGCTGGCGCCTCTTTGCAGCAGAACTTCCGTGAAGCCACCGGTCGAGGCGCCGACATCGAGGCAGACTCTGCCCGCCGGATCGAAGCCGAAGCGCTCGAGCGCAGCCACGAGCTTTTCGGCCCCGCGGGAAACGAAGGCCGGCGCTTCCGAGGAAACCTCGATCGCCAGATGATCTTT
>JAEWHY010000209.1 GCA_023387555.1 Pseudomonadota bacterium | reverse complement strand
CTCTATCATTCCGATGCGCAGCGCGACGGCTATGCTCGGCGCGGCAATGCGATGCGGATGCACGGCGTCGATGCCGAACTGCTGGACCGGGACGGCGTGAAGGCGCTGGCGCCGTTCCTCGATTTCGACAATGCGCGGTTTCCGATCCAGGGCGGGCTGATCCAGCGCCGCGGCGGCACCGCGCGGCACGATGCCGTCGCCTGGGGATATGCCCGCGCCGCCGACCAGGGCGGCGTCGATCTCATCCAGAATTGCGAAGTGACCGGCATCCGTATCGACGCGGGTCGCGTCGTCGGCGTCGAGACCACCCGGGGCTTCATCGGCGCGCGCAAGGTGGGACTTGCGGTCGCCGGCAACTCCTCGCGGCTGGCCGCGATGGCGGGCTTGCGCCTGCCGATCGAGAGCCATGTGCTGCAGGCCTTCGTGTCGGAAGGACTGAAGCCCGTCATCGACATCGTCATGACCTTCGGCGCCGGACATTTCTATGTGAGCCAGTCCGACAAGGGCGGGCTTGTCTTCGGCGGCGACATCGACGGCTACAATTCGTACGCGCAGCGCGGCAACCTGCCGGTGATCGAGGACGTGATGGAAGGCGCGATGGCGGTATGGCCGGGTCTCGGCCGCATTCGCGTGCTGCGGCACTGGGGCGGCATCATGGACATGTCGATGGATGGTTCGCCGATCATCGACCGCACGCCCGTCGATGGTCTCTATCTCAATGCCGGCTGGTGCTACGGCGGCTTCAAGGCGACGCCGGCGTCGGGCTTCTGCTTCGCGCATCTGATCGCGCGCGATGAAATGCATCCGGTGGCGAGAGCCTATCGTCTCGATCGCTTCGCGTCCGGCGCGGTGATCGACGAAAAGGGCGTCGGCGCCCAGGCCAATCTGCATTAGGGGCGGCGATGCGAATTCCCTGTTCCCATTGCGGCGAACGCGACCGGCGCGAATTCACGGTGCTTGGCGATGCCGATCCGGTGCGGCCGGACGGCATAAGCGCCGATGCAGACGTCAAATCCGAAGCCATGTTCGACTATGTCTATCCGCGCACCAACGCGGCCGGCCTGCATCGCGAATACTGGTATCACGGCGCGGGCTGCCACGCGTGGCTCGTTGTGGAACGCGATACGCGCACGCATGCGATCAATCGGGTCATCACCGCCAGACACGCCGCCCTGTCACGCGAGCAGGGAGGCGCGTGATGTCATACCGCCTCCCGTCCGGTGGCCGCATCGACCGGTCGCGGTCCTTGCGCTTTTCGTTCGACGGCAAGAGCTACAGCGGCTTCCAGGGCGACACGCTCGCCTCCGCGCTGCTGGCGAATGATGTCCGGTTGGTCGGCCGTTCGTTCAAGTATCATCGGCCGCGCGGTATCCTGTCCGCGGGCAGCGAGGAGCCCAGCGCGTTGGTCGAACTGCGCAGCGGCGCCCGGCGCGAGCCGAACACGCGTGCGACGACGATCGAACTCTATGATGGTCTGGAAGCGGCCTCGCAGAATCGATGGCCGTCGCTGCGTTTCGATCTTCTCTCGCTGACCGCGCCATTGTCGCCGTTCATGAGCGCGGGCTTCTACTACAAGACCTTCATGTGGCCGGCGGCGTTCTGGGAAAAGGTCTACGAGCCGCTGATCCGGCGCGCGGCGGGACTGGGGCGTGCGGCCAGTCAGCCGGACCCCGATCATTACGAGAAAGCATTTCTCTATTGCGACGTACTGGTGATCGGCGCGGGTCCTGCGGGACTCGCCGCCGCTCTCGCTGCCGGCCGTTCCGGTGCACGCGTCGTCTTGTGCGACGAGAGTTTCGAATTCGGCGGGCGCCTCCTGTCGGAACGGCATGAGATCGATGGTGCGCCGGCGGACGCGTGGCTTGCATCGGTGAAGGCTGAACTCGCTTCGTTGCCCGAGGTGCGGCTGATGCCGCGCACCACGGTGTTCGGCATCTATGACGGCGGCACCTATGGCGCGCTCGAACGCGTCGCCGATCATCTCCCCGAGCCGCCGCCGCATCAGCCGCGCCAGCGCTACTGGCAGATCATCGCAAAGCGGGCAGTGCTCGCCTCCGGCGCGATCGAGCGTTCGATCGTGTTCGGCGGCAACGACCGTCCGGGCGTGATGCTGGCGGGCGCGGTGCGCGCTTACGTCAACCGCTTCGGCGTCCTTCCGGGCCGGCAATGCGTCGTGGTCACGACCGGCGATGATGGCTGGCGCACTGCCAGCGATGTGCATGCTGCGGGCGGACACGTGGCCGCGATCGTGGATGCGCGCGCGAGCGTCAACCCGGCCTTGTGGGCGACGGCGGACAAGGCCGGCATCCGCGTCATCCTCGGCGCGCAGGCGCAGGCCGTACACGGCCGCACGCTGGTCAGCGGGATCGACGTGCTGCACGGTTCCGGCACGTCCGAGCATCTGCATTGCGACCTCGTCGCGATGTCCAATGGCTGGAACCCCGCCATCCATCTCACGACGCATCTCGGCGGCAAGCCGGCATGGGACGCGGCGCGATATGCTTTCCTTCCGCCACAGGCCCTGCCGCCGGGGCTGTCTGTCGCCGGCGCGGCAAACGGACAATACGGGCTGGCGCGCGGCTTGGAGCAGGGCGGGGCGGCGGGTGCATCCGCGGCGCAGGATTGTGGCTTCGATGCAAAGCCGCTGCCGCGCATGCAGGCCGATGACGATTGTAACGACGCGTCTCCGGTCTGGATGCCGGTGACGAGCAGGGCGAAGGCTTTCGTCGATTTCCAGAACGACGTCACCGCCTCGGACGTCAGACTTGCACATGCGGAAGGCTTTCGCGCGGTCGAGCATTTGAAGCGCTACACCACGCTCGGCATGGCGACGGATCAGGGCAAGACCGCGAATGTCGCCGGTCATGCGATGATGGCGGTGCTGTGCGGCGTCGATATCGCGCGCGCTGGGACCACGGTGTTCCGCCCGCCCTATACGCCGGTCGCGATCGGCGCGCTTGCGGGGCATCATCGCGGCAAGGATTTCAGGCCGTACCGGCTGACGCCGTCGCATGACTTCGCGCGCGAGCAGGGCGCGGTGTTCGTCGAAACCGGCCTGTGGCTGCGCGCGCAGTATTTCCCGGAGGCCGGCGACCGCGACTGGCTCGATGCCGTGGTGCGCGAGGTGAATGCTGTACGCGACGGCGCCGGCGTCTGCGATGTCTCGACGCTCGGCAAGATCGACATCCAGGGCGCGGACGCAGCGGAGTTCCTCAATCGCGTCTACATCAATGGATGGACCGGCCTTGCAGTCGGCAAGGCGCGCTACGGGCTGATGCTGCGCGAGGACGGCTTCGTCATGGACGACGGCACGACCGCCCGGCTCGGCGATACGCATTTCGTGATGACGACGACGACCGCCAATGCCGCGCGCGTGATGCAGCATCTCGAATTCTGCCATCAGGCGCTGTGGCCCTCTCTCGATGTCCGGATGGTCTCCCTGACCGAGCAATGGGCGCAGTTCTCGATCGCCGGCCCGCGCGCGCGTGACGTGCTGCGCGGCGTCGTCGATCCGCAGCACGATATCTCGAACGAAGCTTTTCCCTATCTCGCCTGCGGGCCGGTGACGGTCGGTGGCGGCATCGCGGCGCGCCTGTTCCGCATCTCGTTCTCCGGCGAACTCGCCTACGAACTCGCGGTGCCCGCGTCCTACGGGGATGCGGCGGTCCGCGCGATCATGGCGGCCGGCAAGCCGTACGGCATTCGTCCGTATGGCACCGAAGCGCTCGGCGTCATGCGGATCGAGAAAGGTCACGTCGCCGGCAACGAATTGAACGGACAGACAACCGCGCGCGACCTCGGCCTTGCGAAAATGATGTCGGGCAAGAAGGACTATATCGGTCGCGTGATGGCGGCGCGGCCGGCATTGCTCGATGCGGCGCGTCCGCGCTTCGTCGGCTTTCGTCCGGTCGATAGGGCGAGCCGCCTGCGCGCCGGTTCGCATTTCGTATCCGCCGGCAAGCCTGCGACCGCAGAGAACGACGAAGGCTTCATGACCTCGGTCGCCTATTCGCCGACGCTGCAACACTGGGTCGGCCTCGGCTTGCTGCGCAACGGTCCGGAACGGATCGGCGAGCGTATCCGCTGCGTCGATCCGCTGCGCGGCGAAGCGATGGATATCGAGGTCTGTTCGCCGGTCTTCGTGGATCCGAACGAGGAGCGGTTGCGTGTCTGAACCGATGTCCGCTTGGCGCCGGAAGGGTGCGTGGGACCGCCTTGCCGTGCCGGGTCGATCCGGTGCGGAAAGCGCCGATCCCGGCGTCATCGTCACGCCACGCCACGATCTCTTCGTGGCGTGCGTGATCGGCGGCGAAAGCGGCGCGCTGACCGATCATTTCGGTAACCGCTACGGGATCGAGCCACCGCAGACGCCATGCATCGTATCGGGCGAGACGCTCGACCTCGTCTGGGCAGGGCCCTCGCAATGGCTGGCGCTTTCCGCGCGTCCGGGCATGCCGGCCGAACTTGCCGCCGACCTGAAGACCCTCGGTGCGGTGTCGGATCAGACCGATGCGCGTGCGATCCTGAGGCTCAGTGGTCAACGCGTTCGCGACGCCCTTGCGAAGGGTTGTCCCGTCGATCTGCATGCGCGGAGCTTCCGTCGCGGCGATACATTCATCACCGCGATCGGGGGAATCGGCGTTCAGGTCTGGTGGGCGGATGCGGACGATGCATGGCACCTCGCGGTGCCCCGCAGCATGGCCGGAAGCTTTTGGTCGTGGCTGCTGCCGTCGGCGCAGGAATTCGGCGTCGAGGTCCTGCCGGCGAAGCGAAGCTGACTTACCTGCTCTTGTGCTTGCCGCCGGCCGCGACCCGCGATGCAAGCTCGCGGGTTGAGGGGATGCGCCGCTCCGGATCGGCCGATGCCGTCTCGTCGCGCGCGAGGTTCTCGATGATGGCAAGCAGGGTACTGCGCGTGGCCGCGATGTGTTCGGGCGGCACGCCGGCGACCGCGATCCGGTTCACGTCCTCGGCGAGCGGCACCAGCTTGTCCTTCAGCGCGCGGCCCTTGGGTGTCAGGAACACACGAATTTTCCGGCGGTTATCAGGGAGCTGGCGGCGGACGATATAGCCGAGTTTCTCCATGGCCTTCAGCGCCGAGAAGGTGGTGGGCTCCATCACGCCGGCCTCCTCGCTCAGTTCGCGCTGGGTCAGCCCTTCCTTTTCCCAGAGGATCCGCAGGAACGTCCAGTGGCCGAGCGACACATCATGGGCGGTCAGACGCATCTGCAATGCGCGAAGCAGCGCCCGCGTCCCGTCCTTGACGAGGTGCGCGAGGCGGTCATTCGGCACCGCTTCGCGCCAATGCTTCAGGATGCTCTCGGTGTCGCCGCCGTGCTTGCGGCTAATCGGACTGCTCCGCGCAATCCGACCTGATGGTGCAAGATGACCTCGGCCTGCGCCTGCGACGATTCCAGAATCGCCAGACAGACCTCGAGCGTCGCGCAGGACCATTCGCCGTCATGCAGCGGCGGCGTGCCATGAATCACCGCGTCATGGAATTCGTCGATCACCTCGGCGCGCGGCACAGGCGGCACCGGCACCGGATCGAGCCGGACCTGATCGTCGTCATAGATCATCACGCCGTCCGGCATCGGGCGCAGGTCGGCACGCTCGCACGAGACGATGATCGATCCGAAATGCTGGTGACGCCGGTCTGCCGCCGGTGCGCCGGGTGGCGCATAGGCGCTGCCGCCATAATTGCGCGCCGCCTTTAGCGCGCTTTCCTCTTCCGCGCTGCTCGCCGCGCGCAGCGCCTTGCGCATCGCGCCATAGCGGGCGGGGTCCTTCGGCAGGCCCATCTCTCCGATATGGCCCATGAACTCGTCGGAGTCGAAATGCGCATAGCCGCTGTAGGTGCAGGAGGCGAACACGCCATCCGCGAAGCTCAGCAGCGCGGAATAGGCCCCCTCGGTCGGCCGCGTGCGGTCCCAGTTGCCGGTCATCGCCCGCACGCTGCGGACCCGCCCGCCGCCAAGCAACCGCACGATGTCGATCTGATGCGCGCCCTGGCTGAAGATCACGCCGCCGCCCTGCGCCGTATCGAGTTCCTCCGGCCGGCGCGGACGGACCATGTAATCGGTGTAATTGAGCGCATGGATCATGCGCACCGCGCCATAGGCGCCGCTGTCGATCAATTTGCGCGCATGCAGGATCGGCGCGTTGAAGCTGTGGCTGTGGCCGACGACCAGTTGCACGCCCGCGCTGCGCACAGCCTCGATCATGGTGCGGCATTCGTCGAGCCGGATCGCGATCGGCTTTTCGACCAGCACATGCTTGCCGCGTGCCGCCGCGGCGACGACATGGCCGGCGTGCATCTGGTGCGGGGTCGCGATGTAGATGGCCTCGACCGTCGGGTCCTCGCACAGCGCCTCGATCGTGTCGTAGGTCGGTGCCTTGAAGTCGGCCTCGAACCGCCGGCGCGCCTCCGGCCGCAGATCGGTCGCCGCGGTGAGCGCGATCCGCGGGTCGGCGGCGAAGGTCGGCAGCATCAGCGTGAAGGCGCGGCCGAGCCCTGCAACACCGAGACGGATCGGGCGGCTGGTCATGTGCGTCACCGATCGATGGTCAGTTCCGGTGTTTTCGCGCGCGACACGCAGGTCATGATCTGGCTGCCGCGTTCGCCTTCGGTCAGGACCAGATCGCGGTGGTCGGCCTCGCCGGCCAGCAGCTTGGTCCGGCAGGTGCCGCAGGTGCCGCTCTCGCAGGAGCTGGGCACGTCGTAACCTGCGGCGCGCATCGCCTCCATGATCGTGGTGCCGGCAGGCACGTCGATGATTGCCCCGTTCGACGCAAGCTTGACCCTGAATGCCGTATCGTCCGGCCGCCGTGCGTCGGATTCGCTGAACGCTTCGAAATGGATCGAGGTCGGTGTCCAGTGTCCGGTGGCGTCACGCACGGCCTCCATCAGGCCACGCGGTCCGCAGCAATAGATGTGCTCGCGGTTGCGCCGCTCCTCGACGATCGGCCACAGATCGAGTGCCTTCGCCGGATCGCCATTGTCGTAGTGAATGATGACCTTGCCCTTGTATTCGGGCGCGCTCAATTCTTCGCGGAACGCGGTCATCTCCGGTGTGCGCGAGCAGTAGTACAGCTTGAACTTCTTGGCCGGATCGCTTTTCAGCGCGTGGATCATGGCGATGAACGGCGTGATGCCGATGCCGCCTGCGATGAAGATGAAGTTGTCGCCGCGCTGGGGCAGCGCGAACGCATTGTCCGGCGCCGAGATCATCCACTCGTCGCCTTCCCTTGTGTTGTCGACGAGATAGATCGAGCCGCCGCGGCCGTTGTCCTCGCGCTTGACGGCGATGCGATAATGGTGGCGCTCGGCGGGATCGCTGCACAGCGAATATTTTCGTATCAGCCCGTTCGGCACGTGCAGATTGACGTGCGAGCCCGCCGTGAACGCCGGGAGTTCACCGCCGTCCTTCCGACGCATCTCATAAAGGTGAATGCCGTCGGCGATTTTCTCGGCGCGGGTAACGACAACGGGGATATCGGTCTGCGGTACTGTCATGGCCTGGTCATCTGTTGCGCCGCGTTGGTCGCAAATTCCGGTGCGATGCACAATCGCGGCGTCACGCCGTCTCGACAAGGAGACTGGAATGATTATAGGATAAAAACTTAGAGGGCTAATATTTTGTCCGGGGACAACCCGGCTCCGGTCTTGGGAGGCAAGCCGATGATGACTGCCGAGGACAATGACCTGCTGTGCCGTGTGGAGGGCGACGCCCCGATGGGGCAGCTCATGCGCCGGCACTGGATGCCTGCCTGTCTGATCGAGGAGGTGGCCGAGCCGGATTGCGCGCCGCTGAAGGTGCGCCTGCTCGGCGAGGACCTCGTGGTGTTCCGCGACAGCGACGGCCGGCTTGGAATCATCGACGAATATTGCCCGCACCGCCGCGCGTCGCTGGTGTTCGGCCGCAACGAGGAATGCGGTCTGCGCTGCCTTTACCACGGCTGGAAAATGGACGTCGAAGGCAACGTGGTCGAGATGGCCTCCGAGCCGCCGGAGAGCGGGTTTGTCGAGAAGGTCAAGGTCAAGGCCTATCCCGCGCTCGAATGGGGCGGCTTCGTCTGGACCTATATGGGTCCGGCCGAGACGATGCCCGATTTCGAGCCGCCGGCCTTCGCGCCGACCAAGAATGCCCAGGTCGCGATCGTCAAGATTCACGTCGGCTGCAACTGGGCGCAGATTCTGGAGGGCCAGATCGATTCGGCACATTCCTCCAGCCTGCATTCGTCGGACATGAAGCCGGCCAAGGTCGATGCGGCGAAGGCGGTCGACACCCACTGGCTGCGGCCGTCGACCGACAAGGCGCCACGGCTGCAGGTCGAGACCACCAGCTTCGGCTTCCATTATGCGGCGATCCGCCGCCCCATCGCCAATGCCAACGTCAACGACTACGTGCGTGTCACGGTCTATGTCGCGCCGTTCACCGCGCTGATCCCGCCGAACAACGAGTACAATGTTGCGACGGTGCTGGCGCCGGCGGACGACACCAACACGGTGTTCCACTTCATCGCCTGGACCGACAAGGACACGCCCTGGGCGGACAAGGGCGGCATCGATCAGGAGGTGTGGCGCAAGTTCAACGTGGCGCAGCCCGGCATCGATCTCGACAGCAGCTTCAACAATCTGCGGACCCGCGCCAATCACTATCAGCAGGACCGCAATGCCATGCGGCTCGGCAATTTCACCGGCATCAAGGGCATCCCCAATCAGGATATCGCGATGTGGGAGACCATGGGGCCGATCGCGGACCGCACCAGGGAGCGGCTCGGTGCGAGCGATCTTGCAGTAGTCGAGTTCCGCAAGCTGATGATCGAGGCTGCGCGACAGATGCGCGACAGCGGCGTTGCCATCGGGCGGACCACACCGCACATCCCGCAAGCAAGGATCCGCTCGTTCGAGGGGATCGTGCCGAAGGCGACAAACTGGCGCAGTTTTACGGTCGCGCCGGATCAGGAGCCGAACCAGGAGAAGGTTGCATAGCGGCGCAGCCGCCCGTTTAATCGACGCATCACGTCTCGAAGAAGACGGATATCACACAGGGAGGAGTTAAATGAATCGTCGGACGCTTGGTCCGCTACTCGGGCTTGCCGCAGCCGGCTGGCTGTTCGGCATGCAGCCCGCGCTGGCGCAGGACACATTGAAACTTGCAGTCGGCCAGCGCGGAAACTGGGATACCTCGGTCTCCGAGGTCGGCCAGCGTGCCGGCATCTTCAAGAAACACGGTCTCGATCTGGAGATCGTCTATACGCAAGGGGCGGGCGAGACGCTGCAGGCCACGCTCTCGGGCAGCGTCGATATCGGCGTTGCCGCCGGCATCATGGGCGTGCTCAGCGCCTACGCGAAGGGCGCGCCGGTGCGGATCATCGGCGCCGAAACGACCGGTGCCGCGGACCTTTACTGGTATGTCAAGGCGGACTCGCCGATCAAGTCGCTGCGCGACACCGCGGGCAGGACGCTGGCCTATTCGACCAACGGCTCATCGACCCATGGCATTGTCACCGCCTTCATGAAGCAATATGGCCTGACCGCCAAGCCGACGGCGACCGGCGGCCCTCCCGGCACCCTGACGCAAGTCATGTCCGGCCAGATCGATGTGGGCTGGGCGGCGCCGCCGTTCGGGCTCGACCAGCTTGACCAGAAGCAGATCCGCATCCTCGCCAGCGGCAACGATGCGGATGCGTTCAAGGGGCAGACCGTGCGGCTGCTGGCGACGACGGTCCCCGTCCTGCAGGGGAAAAAGTCCGCCATCGACCGCTACATGAAGGCCTACCGTGAGACCGTCGATTTCATGTACACCGACGCCGGCCTGAAGGTTTATGCCGACTGGCTGAAGATTCCGGAGGGAAAGGCGCGGCGCACCCGTGACGATTTCTTTCCCAAGCAGGCAATCGATCCCGACAAGATCGTGGGGCTCGACACCATCGTGAAGGATGCGGTCGCCCTGAAGTTCACGGCCAATGAACTGACCAAGGAACAACTGGCCGAACTGATCCAGATTCCGCCGCGTTGACCGGATGGTCGATTCATGACCGATTGCGGGCCGTCAAGGCCCGCGATCGCGCGGTTTAATGCCGCCTTTGCTCGCATCCCCCGACTTCTGCTAGTACCTCGCCCGGTCCCGGCACAAGGAAGACAGAGACCCGGGTCAGCGGAGTCTTGCATGCTTGAAATGCTGCGCTCGATCGCGCGCTTTGTCAGCGAAAAAATCGGGTGGCACCGGATCGGGTTTGCGCTCAGCGTCGTGATCATCGCGGTGGCGGCGATCGTGCTGTATCGCATGCTGCGCGGCATCGACATCCAGGAAGTCTTCAAGGCGCTGCGTGCGACAAGTCCGCGCGACTTCTGGCTTGCGGCGTTGTTCGTGGGGTTCGGCTATTTCACGCTGACCTTCTACGACCTGTTCGCCGTGCGGACCATTGGCCGCAACGACGTGTCCTATGCCACCGCCGCGCTTGCGGGTTTCACCAGCTATTCGATCGGGCATAATGTCGGGGCCAGCGCCTTTACCGGCGGTGCGGTGCGCTACCGCGTCTATTCGGCGCATGGGGTCAGCGCCATCGAGGTCGCGAAAATCTGCTTCGTCGCCGGCCTGACCTTCTGGCTCGGGAATGCCGCGGTGCTGGGCCTTGGCATATTTTACGCGCCGGAGGCGGCGAGCGCGATCAATCATCTGCCGGAGTGGTTCAATCGGGCGCTGGCAGGGCTCACCATCGTCGCGCTGACGGCTTATGTCGCCTGGGTCTGGATGCGCCCGCGTGCGATCGGCCGGGAAGGCTGGCAGGTCACGTTGCCGGGCGGGCCGCTCACCTTCCTGCAGATCGTGATCGGGATTGTCGATCTCGGCTGCTGCGCAGCGGCCATGTATCTTTTGCTGCCGGACCAGCCGCACATCAATTTCGTCATGCTCGCCGTGATCTTCGTCTCCGCGACGCTGCTCGGCTTTGCCAGCCATTCGCCGGGCGGCCTTGGCGTGTTCGATGCTGCGATGCTGCTCGCGCTCTGGCAGTTCAACAGGGAAGAATTGCTGGCCAGTTTGCTCCTGTTCCGGCTTCTGTATTACATCATCCCGTTCGCGATCGCGCTGGCCGTTCTGGGCGGCCGCGAGATCGTCAAGGGGATGGTCTCGAACCGGGTTCCGCCGATCGGCGAAATTGCGACCGAGGTGTTTATTACGCCGCCCGCCGGCGACCGGGACGCGGCGAAGGCTGCAAGCGAGCCGCCAGCGCAGAAGCCCGCCAATGTCGATGGATCGAAGCAATGAACGGGGACCTGCGGGGGCGCCACCACGCGCCGGCCGTACCGGTCTCTGGGTCATGGCCTCGATCTCGATTGCCGCACTTGCGGTCCCCGCCATTCGCGGCGACCTGAGCGCGGCGATCGGCATTCCGGCCGCGGCTGCGGTCATCGCCGCGGCGTTCTATTTCAGCCGGCGCGACCAGGCCGGCGGCAACCCCGGTCGGGCCGACGAGGTCCGGGCCGAAACCGGCGAAGGGCCGGTCGCGGATCTGATTGCCGCTTTGCCGGACCCGACCGTCCTGCTTGATCCCGACGGAAGGGTGCTCGCGATGAACGCCTCGGCCACTACGATCGCGCCGGCGTTGCGGCGCGGCGAGCTGGCCTCGCTGGCGCTTCGAATCCCCGACGTTATCGAGGCGATCCGCCGTGCGGCGACCGGACGCAAGCCGGAACGCGCCGAGTTCGCCGAACGCGTCCCGTCCGAACGCTGGTTCGAGGTCTATGTGACGCCGCTGCGGACCGACGCCGCTGCCGAAACGCGACCCCGCCTGCTGCTGACCGTTCGCGACCTGACGGCGGTCCGCCGGGTCGAGGAAATGCGGGTCGATTTCGTCGCGAACGCCAGCCACGAACTGCGCACCCCGCTCGCCGCCTTGTCCGGAGTCATCGAGACGCTGAAAGGCCCGGCGCGCGACGATACGGCGGCCCGCGAGCGCTTCCTTGATATCATAGAGGCGCAGGCCAAGCGGATGGCGCGGCTGATCGACGACCTGCTGTCGCTGTCGCGCATCGAACTCGCCGCGCATGTGCGGCCGGAAACGCCGGTCGAACTGGTTCCGGTGGTGCGCCAGGTGATCGACGCGCTGCAGGTGCTGGCGCACGACCGCGATGTCGTGGTGACGATCGACGCACCGCAGGAGCCGCTGGTGGTGTCGGCCAACCGCGATGAGCTGATCCGCGTGTTCGAAAATCTGATCGAGAATGCTCTGAAATACGGTGCCTCTGGCAAGCGCGTGGAGATCACGCTGTCGCGGGCCAACACCGCGAGTGGCGGTGAGGAAGCGGTGGTCGCGGTGCGAGATTACGGTCCGGGCATTGCCGCGGAGCATCTGCCGCGGCTGACCGAGCGGTTCTATCGGGTCGATGTCGCCGAGAGCCGCCAGCAGGGCGGCACCGGGCTTGGTCTTGCGCTGGTCAAGCACATCATGAATCGCCACCGCGGCAGACTCAGCATCGAGAGCCGTCCGGGCGAGGGCGCGACCTTCACCGTCCGCCTGCCGATTTCCACCACTGCCGCCCCGGGCTCGCACAAAACCGCTTAGATTTCAGCGGCTTGCGCTGTCATCCAGCCGTCATGCGGCCGTCATAGAAGCTTCGGCATGTCGTCCCTACAGACCCGGGCGACCGGACGGGTTCCCGCAGGCTCAGACAGCGCCTGTACCCGCCCCCGGGCATAATGAAGGAGAGACACCGTGAAACACACGACCCTCGCCAGCGCATTCGCGCTAGTGGCGGCCAGCGCCATGTTCGTCGGCGCCGCCGAGGCGCGCGACCAGATCCGTGTCGTCGGTTCGTCGACCGTCTATCCGTTCACCACGGCGGTGGCCGAGCAACTCGGCAAGACCGGCGGCGTCAAGACTCCGGTTGTCGAATCCACCGGCACCGGCGGCGGCATGAAGCTGTTCTGCGCCGGCCTTGGCGTCGAGCATCCGGATGCGACCAATGCCTCGCGCCGCATGAAGAAAAGCGAGCTCGAGCAGTGCCAGAAGAACGGCGTCCAGGATGTCGTCGAACTGTCCGTCGGCTATGACGGCATCAGCCTGGCGCAGTCCAAGGATGGCCCGGCCCTGAAGCTGACGCTGCCGCAGCTGTTCCTGGCGATCGCCAAGGAAGTCCCCGGTCCGGATGGCAAGATGATCGCCAACCCCAACAAGAACTGGTCGGATATCGACAAGTCGCTGCCGAACGTGAAGATCGAAGTGCTGGGTCCACCCCCGACCTCGGGCACCCGCGACGCGCTGCATGAACTCCTGCTCGAGAAGGGCGCCGAAGGCATTCCGGCTCTCGCAGCGCTCAAGAAGTCCGACCCCAAGGCGTTCGAGCGGGCCTGGAAGTCGATCCGCGAAGATGGCGCCTATGTGGAAGCCGGCGAGAACGACAATCTGATCGTTCAGAAGCTGACGGCCAACAAGAATGCCTTCGGCATCTTCGGCTTCTCCTTCCTCGATGAAAACACCGCGAAGCTGCGCGGCGTGCCGCTCAATGGCGTCGAGCCGACCTATGACAATATCGCCGCCGATAAATATCCCGGCTCGCGTCTGCTCTATGTCTACGTGAAGAAGCAGCACGTCGGCGTCGTGCCCGGCATCGACAAGTTCGTGGCCGAGTTCGTGTCGAACCGGGCCATCGGCGAGGACGGCTATCTCGCGAGGAAGGGCCTTGTGACCCTGCCGAAGGCCGAAGCCGAGAAGGTCCGCAAGGCGGTCACGGACATGAAGCCGCTGTCGCCCGAAAACCTCGGGTCCTGACCTGTACGTCTGGAATTCGGGCAGTTGCGATTGCGGCTGCCCGTCTCCGGTCGGTCGGCAGGGCCGCAATGACCGGGTGAAGTCAAGCCGCACGGCTTTGAGGTGTTGAGGCGATGGCAACGTTATATTTTCTGGGTCTCGCGGCGCTCGTCATCGTCGGATACCTGATGGGCCGCTCGCGTGCGGCGGCCGCGGGCCGGACGGAAGCCCTGCATTCGCGCCCGAGCTACCACGGCGCGTTCGTCGTCATCAGCGTCCTTGTGCCGATGCTGCTGATCTTTGCGGTCGCAGTGCCGATCTCCGAACGGATCGTGGATAGCCAGGCGATCAGCGCCCTCGATCCGGCGCTGCTGGATGACGATCTGAAGCGCGGGGCCGCTCTGCGCGATATCATCGCGGTTGCGAGCGGCCGCTATGCCGGCGAGCCGAGCGTCGCGCTCAAGAATGCCGCCGACGTCTATAATTCGCTGCGGTCCTGGACCAGCACGGTCATCGTCGGCGCCGGCTGGATCTTCGGCCTTCTCGGCATTGCCTACGGGCTGCGCTCGCTGTCGGCGCGGTTCCGCGCCCGCAATTACGTGGAGAGCGTCGTCAAATATGTGCTGCTCGCCGCGGCCTGCGTCGCGGTCCTGACCACCGTCGGCATCGTGTTCTCGGTGCTGTTCGAGACCCTGCGGTTCTTCCAGAAGGTCTCGCCCATCGACTTCCTCACCGGCCTGCAATGGTCGCCGCAGACCGCGATCCGCGCCGATCAGGTGGGATCGTCGGGCGCGTTCGGCATTGTGCCGCTGGTCGTCGGCACGCTGCTGATCACCACCATCGCCATGCTGATCGCGGGCCCGATAGGTCTGTTCGCGGCGATCTACATGGCGGAATATGCGACGCCGCGCTTCCGCGCCTTCGCCAAACCGATTCTCGAAGTCCTGGCCGGCATTCCGACCGTGGTGCTCGGCTTTTTCGCAGCCCTCAGTCTTGCGCCCTGGGTGCGAGGCGCCGGTGAATCGATCGGCCTGAATGTCGCGTCCGAAAGCGCGCTGGCCGCAGGCATCGTGATGGGCATGATGATCATCCCCTTCGTGTCGTCGTTGTCCGACGACGTGATCAATGCGGTCCCGCAATCCTTGCGCGATGGCTCCTACGCCATGGGCGCCACGCAATCCGAGACCATCAAGAAGGTGGTATTGCCTGCGGCGTTGCCGGGCATCGTATCGGCCTTCATGCTCGCGATCAGCCGCGCCGTCGGCGAGACGATGATCGTGGTGATGGCCGCGGGCCTCGCCGCCAATCTCACCTTCAACCCGCTCGATGCGGTCACCACCATCACCGTCCAGATCAAGACCATTCTGGTCGGGGATCAGGAATTCGACAGCGCCAAGACCCTCTCGGCCTTCGCCCTCGGCTTCGTGCTGTTCTTCTTCACACTGCTGCTCAATGTCATCGCGATGCAGATCGTCAAACGGTATCGGGAACAATATGACTGACACCATCATTCCTGGCGTCCGTTCCATCGATCTCGGCACCGAAGCTGCGCGCGCCCGCATCAAGGCCCGCTATCGCGCCGAAACGCGGTTCCGCTTCTACGGTCTTGCCGCGATCGCAGTCACGACGCTGTTCCTGGTCGTCGTGCTGTCCGACATCGTGACCAAAGGCTTGCCCGCCTTCACGCAGCACGTGCTGGTGATGAAGATCAACATCGATCCGGCCGAGGTCGACTCCAAGGGCGCGCGAAATCCGGCGGAGATCCGCGCCGGCGATTTCGAGGCGCTGGTGCGCAATGCGTTGCGCGCGGAGTTTCCCGAGGCAAAGTCCAGGACCGAGCGTCGCCAGCTCGACAGCATCCTGTCCTCGGGCGCAGCCGATTTTCTGCGAAACCAGGTGACCGCCGATCCGTCCTTGATCGGACAGACCATTTCGGTGCCCGTGCTGCTCTCTTCGGATGCCGATCTGTACTTCAAGGGCATCGGCACCGCCGTTGTCCGCACGCCGGGACTTGGGACGGCGACGCCGAGCGGCACCAGCGGCGAGATCGAGGTCACGTCGACGTCCGCCGACTTCGCCAACACGCTGGCTCTGGTCAAGCAGATGCTCACCACCCGTGCCCGCACCGAGCGGCAGGAAGCCGAGCGCCTGCGGACCCTGTCCGATCGCGCGGCGGCGAGAAAGGGCGAGCTTGAGGCCGCGCTGCCATCCGCCCGCGGCGCGAAGGATGAGGCGCGCGTCAGGCTGCTCGAAACCCAAATCGCCGCCGCAGCCGATGAGGCGACGACACTCGGAGCGCGCGCCAAGGAATTGTTCGACAGCGTCGCCGAACTCGAGAGCCGCTACAAGAATCCCTCGGCGCCTGAAGCCTTGACCGACCGCATGGCCAGCCTGCTGCTCGCCATCGACGGCGGCGTGGTGAAAGTCACCGAAGTCGGCCCGAACAGCGTCAAGGGCGAGGTCTATCTGCCGCTCGCCTCGACAGCGCCGGCGCCGCCCAGGACCTGGCAGCTGGTGAGCTACGTCACGCCCGAGGGCAGCCGCCGTCTCAACGATCGCGTCGTGACCTGGCTGGAGCAGCTCAAGGCGAAAGGTGAAATCGAGCGGCAGTTCAACTGGCGCTTCTTCACCGCCGGCGACAGCCGCGAGCCAGAACTTGCCGGCATTCGCGGCGCGCTCGTCGGCTCGGCGCTGACGCTTCTGGTCACGCTGGTGCTGTGCTTGCCGATTGGCGTGGCCGGGGCCATCTATCTCGAGGAATTCGCGCCGAAGAACCGGCTGACCGAAATCATCGAGATCAACATCAACAATCTCGCGGCGGTGCCGTCGATCGTGTTCGGTCTCCTGGGCCTCGCGGTCTTCCTGAATTTCTTCGGGTTGCCGCGATCGGCTCCTCTGGTCGGCGGCCTGGTGCTTGCCTTGCTGGTGCTGCCGACCATCATCATCGCCTCGCGCGCCGCGCTCAAGGCGGTGCCGCCGTCGATCAAGGAAGCGGCGCTCGGGGTCGGCGCCTCGCATCAGCAGGCGATCTTCCACCATGTGCTGCCGCTGGCGATGCCCGGTATCATGACCGGGACGATCATTGGCATGGCGCATGCCCTCGGCGAAACCGCGCCGCTGCTGATGATCGGCATGGTGGCCTTCATCGTCGAGACGCCGCTGAGCATCACCGATGCCTCGACCGTTCTGCCGGTCCAGATCTTCCTGTGGTCGGACCTGCCCGAAGTCGGCTTCCAGGCGCGCACGGCCGCGGCGATCATGGTGCTGCTGGGGTTTCTGTTCCTGATGAACGGAACGGCGATCATTCTGCGTAAACGCTTCGAGCGGCGCTGGTAATATTGGGGAATTGGAGATGCTGGCTATGGACGCAATGGTGCAACCCGCGGCTTCCGCCGGAGCAGCCGATACCTTGACGGCGCCGCGCAAGGCCAAGGTCAGCGCACGCCGTGTCAATGTCTACTACGGCGACAAGCATGCGCTGAAGGATGTCAGCGTCGACATTCCCGAGCGTTCGGTGATGGCCTTTATCGGTCCGTCGGGCTGCGGCAAGTCGACGTTCCTGCGCTGCATCAACCGGATGAACGACACGATTGCCTCGGCGCGGGTCACCGGCAAGATCGAGATCGATGGTCTCGACATCTACGACCGCTCGCTCGATGTCGTTCAGTTGCGGGCGCGGGTTGGCATGGTGTTCCAGAAGCCGAATCCGTTCCCGAAGTCGATCTACGAAAACGTCGCCTACGGACCGCGCATCCACGGTATCGCAAAGTCGAAGAGCGACCTGGACGAGATCGTGACCTCCAGCCTCAAGCGCGCCGGTCTTTGGGAGGAAGTGAAGGACCGGCTCAACGATCAGGGCACGGGGCTCTCCGGCGGCCAGCAGCAGCGCCTCTGCATCGCGCGGGCGATCGCGGTCGGTCCCGAAGTGATCCTGATGGACGAGCCCTGCTCGGCGCTGGACCCGATCGCGACCGCCCGCATCGAGGAGCTGATCGACGAGTTGCGGCAGAACTTCACGATCATCATCGTCACCCATTCGATGCAGCAGGCAGCCCGCGTGTCGCAGCGGACCGCCTTTTTTCACCTCGGCATTCTTGTCGAGGAGGGGCCGACGGAGACCATCTTCACCACGCCGAGCGACCGGCGGACGCAGGATTACATCACCGGCCGCTTCGGCTGATCCGACAGCGCGGCGAGCGGTGAGATAAAGAAGGGACGAACCGGATGTCCAACCACATCACCAAGGCATTCGATGCCGATCTGCAGGAACTCAACCGCATGGTCGCCGAAATGGGTGGTCTCGCGGAGAAGGAGATCGCGGACGCCGTGCAGGCCCTGACGCGACGCGATGTCGAACTCGCCCGCAAGCTGATCGCGGCCGATGCGCAGATCGACGCGCTGCAAATCGAAATCGAGGAGCGCGCCATTCTCACCATCGCGCGCCGCCAGCCGATGGCGGTCGATCTGCGCGAGGTGGTGAGCGCGCTGCGCGTCGCCAACGAGATCGAGCGGATCGGCGACCTCGCTAAGAACATCGGCAAGCGCGTGCTCGATCTGAGCGGCGAATACCCCTCGCTGCAATTGATCCGCGGCGTCGATCATATGGGAAGCCTGGTGCTGACCCAGCTCAAGCGCGTGCTCGACGCCTATGCCGCGCGCGACGTGGAGGAGGCGATGGAGGTGTGGAAGCGCGACGAGGAAATCGACGCAATGTGCGTGTCGCTGTTCCGCGAACTCCTCACCTACATGATGGAAGACCCGCGCAACATCACCTTCTGCATCCATCTCCTGTTCTCGGCGAAGAACATCGAGCGGATGGGCGATCACGCCACCAATATCGCCGAGACCGTGCATTACATGATCAAGGGCGAGCCGATCGTTTCGCAGCGGCCGAAGGCGGATACCACAAGCTTCGCGGTGGCGCAGATTTGATCGGAAAGGCAGACATGAACGGCCAAACCGCGCGCATCCTGATCGTCGAAGACGAGGAGCCGTTGTCCCTCCTGCTGCGGTACAATCTCGAGAGCGAAGGCTACGAGGTCGAAACCGTTGCGCGCGGCGACGACGCCGATACCCGGTTGCGCGAGAGCACGCCCGATCTCGTGGTGCTGGACTGGATGCTGCCCGGCTTGTCCGGGATCGAGCTCTGCCGGCGGCTGCGGACGCGGCCGGAAACCAAGTCGCTGCCGATCATCATGCTGACCGCGCGCGGCGAGGAGAGCGAGCGGGTGCGCGGACTTTCAACCGGCGCCGACGATTATATCGTCAAGCCGTTCTCGGTTCCGGAACTGGTGGCGCGGATCCGCGCCTTGCTCCGCCGTTCGAAGCCCGAGCGGCTGGCCGATGTGCTGACGCTCGGTGAAATCGAACTCGATCGCGTCAAGAAGCGGGTGTCGCGCGGGGGCCGCGATGTCGAACTCGGTCCGACCGAATTCCGGCTCTTGGAGTTTCTGATGGAGCGTCCGGGCCGCGTCTTCACGCGCGAGCAATTGCTCGACGGCGTCTGGGGCAGCGAGGTCTATATCGACGAGCGGACAGTGGATGTCCACGTCGGCCGGCTGCGCAAGGCGCTCAACCGCGGCCACGACGGAGACCCGATCCGCACCGTGCGGGGCGCCGGATATTCGATCGACGATCGCTTCGGCCGCGCCGGCTGATCTGATTTCTTCAATTTCGGCGGTTCTGCTGTCGCCGGGACGTCAGCGGCCGGCCGGCCGCTTGTCCCGCCGCGCCGCCGGCGGCTGATAGGCGATGCGCGAGTGGTAGCCGCAATAGGGTAGCCCGGTCATCGCATGGCCGCCGCAGAAATAGAATTCCGCCGAAGCCGGATCGCCGATCGGCCATTTGCAGGTCTGTTCGTTGAGTTCGAGAAGCGAACGGCGTTGACCCATGGGAACAATATTCTCGGCTTGCATCGGCTCGGGTTCGATCTCGTAATCATAGGAAAAGGCCTGGGCGAGTGCGGTGTTGCCGCGGACGGCCGGGCGGGACACCCGCATCATGTGTTGGGCCCTCGGTTTGCGCTGCCGCGGCGCGCTGGACGAGGGCGCCTTGGTGCGGCCGGAGAGCCCCAGCCGGTGCACTTTGCCGATGACGGCGTTGCGGGTGATGCCGCCGAGTTCGGCCGCGATCTGGGAGGCGGAGAGGCCGTCGGACCACAGTTTCTTGAGCTGCTCGACCCGTTCATCCGTCCACGTCATCGGTCTCTCCTCTAGCCGCGGGCGATGTGGCCCCCGCAGAATCCCTTCTCGTCGCCGGACAGCCTGGGGCTGCCAGCGTGACGCAATACACGTAGATGTACTGACTTTAGTGTGTCCGCCGCACGAGATGTCGTATCCGACGGGCCAGACACTACACAATCGCTGGACTCGCCCGCAAGAGTCCGGCCCCAAGGCGTCCCCACCCTCGTGGCGCTCCTGCGATGCTTTTCCACGCCTTATTGGTGGACATGCGGCACCGGCTTACCGCAGGCCTCGGTTGACACCCGGAGGGCGGCACCTAGAATGTCTTTCGAAGTGCCGCCCGCGGGGGCGGCATATTTCATTTTTGCTCTGACATTGTCGGTTGCAGCTCTGCCGGATGATCTGCCGTGGTCTCTAATCTTCTGCCAACCTACTCACGTGCGGACCTTGCCTTCGAACGCGGCGAGGGCGTCTGGCTGACCGCGACCAATGGCGAGCGCTACCTCGACTTCGGATCGGGCGTGGCGGTCAATGTGCTCGGGCATGCGCATCCGGCGCTGGTCGCGGCGCTGACCGAACAGGCCCAGAAGGTCTGGCACGTCTCAAATCTGTTCCGGATCCCGCAAGCGGAGCGGCTCGCCGAGCGGCTGTGCGCGGCGAGCTTTGCGGACCTCGTGTTCTTCTGCAATTCGGGCGCCGAGGCGATGGAATGCGCGATCAAGACCGCGCGCAAGTATCACGCCGTCTCCGGCCATCCGGAGCGCGTCGACATCATCACCTATGAGGGCGCCTTCCACGGCCGCACGCTGGCGACGCTCGCCGCCGGCGGCCAGCAGAAATATCTTGAAGGCTTCGGCCCGGTGGCCGGCGGCTTCATCCAGGTGCCCTTCGCCGATCTCGGAGCGACGAAAAAGGCGATCGGACCCACCACCGCCGCGATCCTGATCGAGCCGATCCAGGGCGAGGGCGGCGTTCGCGTGGTGCCGCCGCAGTTCCTGCGCGAACTGCGCAAGCTGTGCGACGAGCACGGCCTGATGCTGGTGTTCGACGAGGTGCAGACCGGCATCGGCCGCACCGGCGACCTGTTCGGCTATATGCATACCGGCATCGCGCCGGACATCATGGCGCTGGCCAAGGCGCTCGGCGGCGGCTTTCCGATCGGCGCATGCCTTGCCACCGCCGAAGCCGGCAAGGGCATGACCGCCGGCACACATGGCTCGACCTTCGGCGGCAATCCGCTCGCGACCAGCGTCGGCAATGCGGTGCTCGACGTTGTGCTGGAGCCCGGCTTTCTCGACAATACCCGTAGGATGTCGCTTCTGCTAAAGCAGCGGCTCGCCGAACTGAAGGACCGCTACCCGGCGGTGATCGCCGATGTGCGCGGCGAGGGGCTTCTGCTCGGTCTCGTCTGCGTCGTGCCGAACGGGGAGATGGTCACCGCGCTTCGCAACGAGAAGATGCTGGCGATTGCCGCCGGCGACAATGTCGTGCGCCTGCTGCCGCCGCTGATCATCGACGAGGCCGGGATCGCCGAGGGCATCGCGATGATCGATCGCGCCTGCGCGAAGCTGTCCCATGCGGCGAAGCCCGCGACACCGGCGGGGGCGTGATGGCAAAGCGCAGCGTCCGGCATTTCATTGACCTGATCGACATCCGTCCTGCGGACCTGCGGGCGATCATCGCGTCGGCGCGCGCGATGAAGAAGGCGCGCGGCCGCGGCAAGCGCCTGCTCTCGGGCCAGACGATGGCGATGATCTTCGACAGTCCCTCGACGCGCACCCGGATCTCGTTCGAGGTCGCCATGAGGCAGCTCGGCGGCGATGTCATTGCGCTGACCGGCCAGGAGATGCAGCTCGGACGCGGCGAGTCGATCCCGGACACGGCGCAGGTGATGTCGCGTTTCGTAGATGCGGTGGTGATCCGCACGCTCGACCACGACCTCGTCACCGAGCTGGCGCAAAACGCCAGCGTGCCGGTGATCAATGCCCTGACCAAGCGGTCGCATCCCTGCCAGGTGATGGCCGACGTGATGACCTTCGAGGAGCATCTCGGGTCGATCAAGAATAAGACCGTGGCCTGGACCGGCGACGCCAACAACGTCCTGACCTCGTGGATGCATGCGGCGGAGCGCTTCGACTTCCGGCTCAATGTGGCGACGCCGCCGGAACTGAAGCCGCAGCCCTGGCTGCTGGACTGGATCGAGACCTCCGGCGCTCCGATCCACATCGGAACCGATCCGGAAGAGGCGGTGCGCGGAGCGCATTGCGTCGTCACCGATACCTGGGTCTCGATGGGCGACGAGGACAGCGAGGTCTACCGGCACAACCTGCTCAAGCCCTATCAGGTCAATGCGCGGCTGATGGCCAAGGCCCGGCCCGACGCCATTTTCATGCATTGCCTGCCGGCGCATCGCGGCGAGGAGGTCACCGACGAGGTGATGGACGGCCCCCAGTCGGTGGTGTTCGACGAGGCCGAGAACCGCTTGCATGCCCAGAAGGGCATCCTTACTTGGTGCCTGAACGCCACGTCGCGCTAGAGCACGTTTCTCCGCCATCCGCTCAATCCCGCGAAAGCGGGAATCCGGTTCCTGGTTCTGGGGTCCCCGCCGCGCGGGGACGAGCGGATCCGTTTCATTTGACCGGTCCATGACTTGGGCCAGTCAGACCTGGGCCCGCCAGGCAGGATCAGTTTTTCAGCCGCCACGCCCCCCATGGACATCGAAATTCCCACCCGACATCCCGCGCAGCATTCGCCCGACGACACTATCCTGCCCTTCGAGGTGGCGGCGCTGGACCTGCGCGGCCGCGTGGTGCGGCTCGGGCCTGCGATCGACGAGATCCTGACCCGCCACGACTATCCGCTCCCGGTTTCCAAGCTGCTCGGCGAGGCGATCGCGCTTGCCGCATTGTTCGGCTCGTCGCTGAAGTTCGACGGCCGCTTCATCATGCAGACCCAGAGCGACGGCCCGGTGCGGATGCTGGTGGTCGATTATGTGACCGGCGGCCGGATCCGTGCCTGCGCGCGCTTCGACAAGGCGCGGGTCGCGGAGGCGATCGCCGCCGGCAAGGCGTCCGGCGGGGAATTGCTCGGCCGGGGGCATCTGGCGATGACCATCGACCAGGGCGGCGACATGAACCGCTATCAGGGCCTGGTCGCCCTCGATGGCGGCGGACTGGAACAGGCCGCGCACGAATACTTCCTGCGCTCCGAGCAGATCCCGACGCGCGTCCGCCTCGCGGTCGCCGAGGAAATGCGCGCCGGCGACAGCGGCATGACGCACTGGCGGGCCGGCGGCATCCTGCTGCAATTCCTGCCCAAGGCGCCGGATCGCATGCGCGGCCCCGATCTCGATCCCGGCGATGTGCCGGAAGGCGTGACGCTCGATTCGGTTTCGGAGGACGACGCCTGGATCGAAGGCAAGGCGATCGTGGAGACGGTGGAGGACATCGAACTGATCGATCCCGACCTGTCGACCGAGCGGCTGGTCTACCGGCTGTTCCACGAACGCGGCGTGCGGGTGTTCGACAGCGCCAATGTGCAGGCGCAATGCTCGTGCTCGCGCGACAACGTGGAGGCGATGCTCAAGAGCTTCTCGCAGGACGACCGCGACCACATGGTCGAAGACGGCAAGATCGCGGTGACCTGCGAGTTCTGCAACCGCACCTACGACTTCGCACCGGATGAAATCGGTGCGAACGGCGGCGAGGCGAATGGGAACGGGTCCGGACGCGATTGATATCCCGTCGCGGCTCTAACGCCCGAGCGCGGCCTCGATGAACTTGATCGCATCGCCGCTCGCCCATTCGGCGGGGCCGGCGAGCGTTGCGACCTCGCAGCCGTTCTTGTCGACAAGGATGGTGGTCGGCATGCCGAAGGCGCGGCCCTTTTCCTTCAGGTCCTGGAAGATCCGCGCGCTGTTGTCGGCATAATAGGCGAGCGAGGTGATGCCGTTGTCGGTCAGCCAGGCCTTGGCCTTTTCCGGATTGCGGGTGTCGATGTTGACCGCGACCACCTCGAAGTCCGGGCCGCCGAGCTTCTTCTGCAATTCGTCGAGCGCCGGCATCTCCTTCTTGCACGGCACGCACCACGTGGCCCACAGGTTGAGCAGCACGGTCTTGTCCTTCCAGTCGGCGAGCGTGCGGTCCTTGCCGTCGCCGTCCTGGAAGGCGACCGTGGTCAGCGGGATCGGGCTCTTGGCCGGGGCGAGTGCGGCGACCTCGCCGCGGGCGAACGGCTGGAGCTTCTGCGCAAGCTGCGCGGCCGGTAGGCAGGCTGCCGGAACTGGCGATTTGCGCACCAGCCATCCCATCCCGTATATCCCGACCAGCGCAACCGCGACGCCCGCGAGTCCGCCGAGAAGCATCACCAGCAGGCGCTTTTTCGCGAAATCACGGGCATCCGACGGCGGCATGGATCAAAACTCTCTCAGGTCACGGTCATGAGCAACAAGATGTGGGGCGGGCGATTCTCCTCGAGCCCCGATGCGATCATGGAGGCGATCAACGCCTCGATCGACGTGGACCGGCACCTCTATCGCCAGGACATTGCCGCGAGCAAGGCCCATGCGGCAATGCTGTCCGAGCAAGGCATCATTACGGCAGAGGACGCAAAGAAGATTGCCGCCGGTCTGGACACGATTTTGTCAGAGATCGAGCAGGGCCAGTTCAACTTCCAGCGCGCGCTCGAAGACGTCCACATGAATGTGGAATCGCGGCTCGCCGAATTGATCGGCGATGCGGCGGGACGGCTGCACACCGCGCGCTCGCGCAACGACCAGGTCGCAACCGATTTCCGGCTCTGGGTCCGCGACACGATCGACCAACTCGACGCCGCGCTCGCCGACTATCAGCGCGCGCTGGCGGAGAAGGCCCTCGAGCATGCCGACACCGTGATGCCGGGGCTCACGCATCTGCAGACCGCGCAGCCGGTGACCTTCGGGCATCATCTGCTCGCCTTCGTCGAGATGGCGGATCGCGATCGCGGCCGTCTCGCCGATGCGCGCAAGCGCCTCAACGAATCGCCGCTCGGCTCGGCGGCGCTCGCCGGCACGTCGTTTCCGCTGGATCGCGACATGACCGCGAAGGCGCTCGGCTTCGACCGGCCGACCGCCAATTCGCTCGACGCCGTGTCCGACCGCGACTTTGTGATGGAGACGCTGGCGGCAGCCACGATCTGCGCCGTGCATCTGTCGCGGCTCGCCGAGGAGATCGTGATCTGGACCTCGCCGCTCACCGGTCTGATGCGGCTGTCGGACAAGTTCACCACCGGCTCCTCGATCATGCCACAGAAGCGCAATCCCGACGCGGCCGAACTGGTGCGCGCCAAGGCCGCGCGGATCGCCGCTGCGTTCCAGGCCATCGTCGTGGTGATGAAGGGATTGCCGCTCGCCTATCAGAAGGACATGCAGGAGGACAAGGAAGGCGCGATGGACGCGCTCGGGGCGCTGTCGCTGTGCCTTGCCGCCATGACAGGCATGGTGCACGACATCGAGCCGGATGCGGCGCGCATGAAGAAGGCGGCGGGCGAAGGCTATGCCACCGCGACCGATCTCGCCGACTGGCTGGTGCGCAGCCTCAACATCCCCTTCCGCCAGGCGCACCACATCACCGGCACGATTGTCGCGAATGCCTCGAAGGCGGGGATGCCGCTGCACCGGGTGCCGCTCGAGGACATGCAGAAGGTCGAGCCGCGGATCACCGACGATGTGTTCAAGGTGCTGTCGGTCGACCGCTCGGTGCAGAGCCGCACCAGCTACGGCGGCACCGCGCCGAAGAACGTGCGGCTCCAGGCCAAGCGCTGGCTGAAACGGCTGGGGAAGGACACCGAGTGAGGTTTTTCGGCCGCAGCGGTGAAATTTCAGTCGGACAATGGCGCGATCAGGGATTTCGCCATCTTCCGCGGGTCTGATATGGTTCGCGCCGTTCGGGGGAGCCCTGTGATCCGTGGTTTGACTGCCTTATCGTACCGCCTCGCGCTGGTTGCCGTTCTGGCCGCCGCGCTGGGGGTGTCCGCCTGCGGCCGCAAGGGTGCGCTCGACGCGCCGCCCGGCGGACTGTCGGCCAACCCGACCGGCTCTCTCGACGAAGAGACCGCGGAGGGCGGCGAGGTGATCCGGCCCGGCACCGCGCGCGGCCTGCCGATCATCCGTGGCCCGGACCGACGCATTCCGCTCGACGTCCTGTTAGACTAACCCCGTCATGCACCATTTTGCCTATCGCAACGGTGGTCTACACGCCGAGGCGGTAGACCTTGCGGCTCTCGCCGAGACTGTCGGCACGCCGTTCTATTGCTATTCGACCGCAACGCTGGAGCGGCATTACCGCGTCTTCGCGGATGCCTTCGCCGATGTGCCGTCGCTGGTCTGCTACGCGGTCAAGGCCAATTCCAACCAGTCCGTGATCGCGACGCTGGCGCGGCTCGGTGCCGGCGCCGACGTGGTCTCGGCCGGCGAACTCAAGCGCGCGCTCGCCGCCGGCGTTCCGCCGGAGAAGATCATGTTTTCCGGGATCGGCAAGACCGCGGCGGAACTCGCCCTTGCGGTCGACACCGGCATCCTGTGCGTGAATGTCGAATCCGAGCCGGAGCTGGAACTCCTCTCGCAGGTCGCGAGCGGCAAGGGCCGCAGCATCGGCATCTCGATTCGCGTCAATCCCGACGTCGACGCCAAGACCCATGCCAAGATCGCGACCGGCAAGTCCGAGAACAAGTTCGGCATTCCGATCAGCCGCGCCCGCGAGGTCTACCGCCGGGCCGCGGCGCTGCCGGGCCTGAAGGTCGCGGGCGTCGACATGCACATCGGCAGCCAGATCACCGAACTGTCGCCGTTCGCGGATGCCTTCGCGCTGCTCTCCGATTTCGTCCGTGAACTGCGCGCCGACGGACACACGATCTCGCATGTCGATCTCGGCGGCGGTCTCGGCATTCCGTATCGCGAGGGCGACGAAACTCCGCCCGATCCTGCGGCCTATGCCAAGGTCGTCAAGGAGGCGACGCGGGGGCTCGGCTGCAAGCTGATTTTCGAGCCCGGCCGGCTGATCGTCGGCAATGCCGGCATCCTCGTGACCCGCGTGATCTACGTGAAGCGCGGCGAGGCCAAGACCTTCGTCATCGTCGATGCGGCGATGAACGACCTGATCCGGCCGACGCTCTATGAGGCGCATCACGACATCATCCCGGTGCGGCCGGTGACCGGCGGCGCGTGGGTGCGCGCCGATGTGGTCGGTCCGGTCTGCGAGACCGGCGATTATCTCGCGCTCAACCGTGATCTGCCGGAACCCAAGGCGGGCGATCTGCTTGCCGTCATGACCGCGGGTGCCTATGGCGCGGTGCAGGCAGGAACCTACAACACCCGCGCGCTCATTCCCGAGGTGCTGGTGAAGGGCGACGCATGGTCGCTGGTGCGGCCGCGCCTCGAAGCCGACGCATTGATCGCGCTCGATCGTCCGGCGCCCTGGCTGTAGCTGCGGAATCCCGGCGGCTGGCGCCCGGCAGAAGCCGGGCCCGAACCTTGCTTTGTACTTCCGGGTTTCGTGACTATGTCGCCTCGGAAGCCGTGTTAAGCTTTGGCGAGGCAGATTCCGGAAGGGTTCAGGCCGTTGACCGATAAGTCGCCGCAGGGCTCTGAAAAGACAACGGATTCACCGCAACGCGAGGTGGACCGGTTGCTGGCGAGAGGCCTCCTTCGGGCCCGGCTGTCGATTCTCTGGGAACGTATCTGGCCGCCGCTCGCGGCAGCGCTGACGGTGGGCGGGCTGTTTCTGGCCGTCTCCTGGCTTGGCCTGTGGCTGTGGTTGCCGCCGTTGGGCCGCGCCGCCGGTGTGGTGATCTTCGGCTTACTGGCGCTCGCCGCGCTGTCGCCGCTCGTGCGGGTGCGCTGGCCGAGCGCCGCCGAGGGCCTGCGCCGGCTCGATCAGCGCAGTGGCCTGCCGCATCGTCCGGCGGTGACGCTGACTGACCGGCTGGCCGCCCACGAGGGCGACGCCATGACCCAGGCGCTGTGGCGGGTGCATGTCGAGCGCGCGCTGGCCGCCGCCCGCAAGCTCAAGGCCGGCTGGCCGATGCCGCAACTCGCCACGCGCGACCCGATCGCGATCCGCGGGCTGGTACTGGTGCTGTGCATTGCGAGTTTCTTTGCCGCCGGTGGCGACCGTGATCGCCGCGTGGCCAGCGCCTTCAACTGGCATGGCGTCGTCGCTCCCGCGGATTATCGCATCGATGCCTGGGTCGCGCCGCCGCAATATACCCAGCGGCCGCCAGTGATCCTGCCGGGATTGCGTCCTGGCGAACCGCACCGCACTTCCGGGCCGGTGACCGTGCCGACGAACTCCGTCCTCGTCATTCGCGCTGCGGGTGCGACCTCGCTCGACGTCGCCCTGCGCGGCGGCATCATGATCGACGACACCGCCAATGCTTCGGCGCAGCCGGCCGCGCCCGGCACCGAGGAGCATCGCTATGTCATCGCCGACAAGGGCGAGGTGACGTTGCGCGGCATCGGCGCCCCGGTGACCTGGAGCTTCGTGGCGGTGCCGGACCAGGCCCCGACCATCGCGCTCACCAAGGATCCCGAGCCGCAGGCCCGCGGTTCGCTGATGCTGAACTACAAGGTCGAGGACGATTACGGAGTCTCCGAAGCCCGCGCGCTGTTCGCGCTCAAGCCGCAGCTCGACGAGTTCGGCATGAAGGCTGGCGGCTTCAAGGCGCCGCGTCCGCTGTTCGAAGCGCCCGAGATGCCGCTGGTGCTGCCGCAGGCGCGCACACGCAATGGCGTCGGGCAGACTTTGCGCGATCTGTCCGGCCATCCCTGGGCCGGGGCCGATGCGATCCTGACGCTGCGCGCGACGGATGAAGGCGGCAACGAGGGCAGGTCCGAACCGTTCGAGATGCGGCTGCCCGAGCGGCCCTTCACCAAGCCGATGGCCCGCGCCCTGATCGAGCAACGCCGCGTTCTGGCGCTCGACGCGGAAACCAAGCCGCGCGTGCTGACGGCGCTCGACGCGCTCGCCATGGCGCCCGAGGTGTTCCAGATCGAGGCTTCGGTCTATCTCGGCCTGCGTTCGATCTACTGGCAATTGTCGCGCGCCAAGTCCGACGACTCGCTGCGCGAAGTGGTGGCGCGCCTGTGGGACATGGCGACCCGGATCGAGGACGGGAATATTTCGGATGTCGAGGCCGCGCTGCGCGCCGCCCAGGAAGCCTTGCGCGAGGCGCTGGAACGCGGCGCCAGCGAAGAGGAAATCAAGAAGCTCACCGACGACCTGCGTGCCGCGCTCGACAAATTCCTGCAGGCGCTTGCCGAGGAGATGCGCAAGAATCCGCAAGCGATGGCGCGTCCGATGGACCCGAACGCGCGCAACCTGCGTTCGCAGGACCTGCAGAACATGATCGACCGGCTCGAGCAGCTTGCACGCTCGGGCGCCAAGGACGCCGCGCAGCGGCTGCTGCAGGAACTGCAGCAGATGCTGGAAAACCTGCAGATGGCTCGTCCCGGCCAGCAGGGCGATCAGGACTCCGACGACATGATGTCCGCGCTCGATGAGCTCGGCAACATGATCCGCGAGCAGCAGCAATTGCGCGACCGCACCTTCCGTCAGGGTCAGGACCAGCGCCGCGAGCGCCAGCGCGGACAGCAGGGGCAGCAGAACCAGCAGAGCACCGGCGAACTGCGGCAGAACCAGCAGGCGCTGCGCGAGCAACTGGAGAAGCTGCTCGAACAATTGCGCCAGCGCGGCATGGGTCAGGAGGGCGAGCAGGGCCAGAACGGCATGGACCAGCTCGGCAAGGCCGGCGAAGCGATGGGCGAGGCCGAAGGCCAGCTCTCCGACGGCAATTCCGAGGGTGCCGTGGGCTCGCAGGGACGCGCGCTCGAGGCGTTGCGCCGCGGCGCTCAGGGCATGGCGCAGGCGATGCAGCAGCCCGGCACGGGTCCGGGGCCCGGCCAGCCGGGCCGTAATGGACCGGGGCGTGCCCAGCAGGAGACCGATCCGCTCGGCCGTCCGCTGCGGCAAGGCCGCGATTACAGCGACGACCAGACCGTCAAGGTGCCGGGCGAGATCGACGTACAGCGCGCCCGCCGCATCCTCGATGAGCTGCGGCGCCGGTTTGCCGATCCGGCCCGCCCGCAGATCGAACTCGACTACATCGAGCGGCTGCTGAAGGATTTCTGAGCGCTTGATCTCGGCCGAGAGTGGTATATATTTCTGATATATACCACTCAGGAGAGCGGCTATGTCGACTGCAAAGCTCTTCCAGAACGGACGCAGCCAAGCGGTGCGGCTGCCGCGTGATTTCCGTTTCAGCGGCGATGAAGTCCGGATCCGCCGGTTTGGCCGCGGCGTTCTTCTGGAGCCGCTGACCGTCAGCACCGACGACTGGTTCGCAGCGCTGGACCGCTATCCAACGCCGTTTATGCCGGAGGGTCGCGACCAGCCCAAAGTCGACGTTCGCGATCCGCTCGATTGACCATTCTCCTCGACACGAATGTCTGCATCGCGCTCATCAACCGTCGGCCTCCGGTTGTTCGCGATCGTGCCCGCGCGGCGCGTGACCGCGGCGAGCAACTCGCCATCTCCTCCATATCGCTCTTTGAGCTGTGGTTTGGCGTGTCGAAGAGCGCGCGCCCTGAGGAGAATTCAGAGCGGCTCGCCGACTTCATATCTCCTTTGGAGATCGTGCCGTTCGATGACGAAGACGCCTATCGTGCGGGACAGATCAGAGCCAGGCTTGAGCGTATCGGCTTGCCGATCGGGGCGTATGACTATCTGATCGCAGCGCAAGCCGTGCAGAAGAGCCTTCTGCTGGTGACCGCAAATGTCGGTGAGTTTTCACGCATCGAAGGTCTGCGCTGGGAGGATTGGTCGCGCACCGCATGAAGGCGCGCTTCGTCTGGTGAACTGCCTCTCCGCCTGAACGCTTCAATGCATCTGCGGCACCGCCAGCGCCTCACGCACCGCGCCGCAAATGGTCGCGAGGCTGAACGGCTTCGGGATCACGTCGCGGATCAGCAGTTCGAGGCCACAGGCGCGCTCGCGCTGGTCGGCATAGCCCGTCATCAGCAGAATCGGCAGCGCCGGATAGTCGCGGCTGGCCGCAAGCGCCAGCGCAATGCCATCCATGATCGGCATCTTGATGTCGGTGAGCAGCAGGTCGTAGCGCCCGCCTTCGCGCATCAGCGCATCGAGCGCGGCCGCGCCGTCGCAATTGGCGACGACTTCGTGCCCGTCCTGTTTCAGCGCGCGCGCCACCAGCTCGCGCAGCGAATCCTCATCTTCTGCAAGTAGTATCCGCGCCATAATCTCCTCACATGAAGCCGGCGTGAGCATCGCGCCGGTTAAAGAAACGAACCGTCACGCCGCTCGCTTCCGGCGGCGGCGACGCCAGCCGGGCCCGGAACGGCAGGGTTTCGCCCGGCGGCAAGAGGTTGCGCGACGGCCGTGCGACCCAGGCGTAGATTTCCTGGCCGCCATGATCGGTCACGGCAAGGCGCAGCCGCGGCACCTCGGTGTGTCGTCCGGTGGTGCCGACGATGTCGCCTGCGACGACAAGAACCGGGACGCCGTCCTCGACCTCGCGCGAGGTCTGGACGTTTTCGAAGACGAGGCCCCGCAGGTTTACCGGCAGGCCGATCGCTGCATAGAGCGAGGCGGTTTGGGGCAGAAACCGGACCACCTGCTGGCGGGCGGCGAGAAGGCAGACTACCGCGAGGACGAGGGTCCCGATCACTGCGGGCAAGGCGTGCTCGGACAGTGAAAGCCGCCGGCGTCCGGCTGGACGCTGGGGGCGGACGCGCGTTGCGAAGCGCTCGATATTCCGCGGCGCATCGATGGTGGTCGCGGGATCGTCCGATGGTGTCAGCGGCGGCGCCGCCTCGTCGGGCAGCGGGTCGAGCGTATTGTGGTGGGCGGCAAAGTCGACGGGGTGGGTTGCCCCGATATCGACCACGTCATCGAGCGGAGGGCGGATCCGGATCGGGTCGGGGGACGCGGCCCCCGCGGACGCGTCGGAGGCCTGCTCCAGCCGAGGAGCAGGTTGCTCGAACCACAGGTTGTGACAGGTCGTGCAGCGCACCGAACGGCCGGAATCGCCCAGGATTTCCGGGTCGAGCCGATACGAGGTTGCACAATTGGGGCAGACAATGAGCATCGCTGATTCGCGCCAGCCGGTTTTTCGGCCGCGACGCTAGCAGCGGTTCGTTAACGGATTGGAAACCATACCGGGCTGTGCTTCCCATGTGCGGGCCACTCCGATCGCGCGCCGCTCGCGTGCCCCGGAATGACCAGAAAGACCGAGTCAAACCGAATGGGTGGGACAAACAAACCGGAGCGCGGCGTGGTTCGTTTCGAGAATGTCGGCTTGCGATACGGCATGGGCCAGGAAATCCTGCGAGACCTGACCTTCCGCATCGAGCCGAATTCATTTCAGTTTCTGACCGGCCCCTCGGGAGCCGGCAAGACCTCGCTGCTGAAGCTGCTGTTTCTGTTGCTGAAGCCGACCCGCGGGCTGATCACTCTGTTCGGTCGCGATACCTCGACGCTGAGCAGCGACAATCTTGCCGCGCTGCGCCGCCGGATCGGTATCGTGTTCCAGGATTTCCGGCTGCTCGACCACATGACGACCTACGAGAATGTGGCGCTGCCGTTCCGCATCATGGGCCGCGAGGAGCGCACTTACCGCAACGAGGTGGTCGAGCTTCTGCAATGGGTCGGGCTCGGCGACAGGATGTGGGCGTTGCCGCCGGTCTTGTCGGGCGGCGAGAAGCAGCGCGCGGCAATTGCCCGCGCGGTGGTGGCGCGGCCGCTCCTCCTCCTGGCCGACGAGCCCACCGGCAACGTCGATCCAAGCCTCGGCAAGCGGCTCCTGCACCTGTTCCAGGAGTTGAACAAGACCGGGACCTCGATCGTTATTGCGACCCACGACATCGCGCTGATGGACCAGTTTGACGCGCGCCGCCTCGTCCTGCATGGCGGGCGCCTTCATCTCTACGATTGAGGCCGCATGCCACCGGTGCGAACGAGAGCGGAGGCGATTCCACAGGACGCGCGGCAGGCGCCCGAGGCGCCGCTGCCGAAAATGGAATCGCCGATCGTGCCGCCGCAGTCGATCGGCGGCCGGGCGCTGGTCGCGGTGGTCGCGATCATGACCTTCATCGCCGCGCTGACCACCGGCGCGGTCTTGCTGGTGCGCATGAATGCGGCCGACTGGCAGGCCGAGG
>JAEWHY010000126.1 GCA_023387555.1 Pseudomonadota bacterium | reverse complement strand
GGATGAAGCCGCAGAGCAATCTTTCGATGAATTCCGAGGCCCTGCGGGGATATGTTAAAGCGAAAAGTCTTTGATATCAGTCGCTTATTCGTGGCGGAGAGAGAGGGATTCGAACCCTCGATATGGTTTCCCGTATACACGCTTTCCAAGCGTGCGCCTTCAGCCACTCGGCCACCTCTCCGTGGCCGTCCTTTTGGCTGTCGCCGCCGAGTTTTTCAAGAGTCTCCGGGGGTTGTTTTGCGAAAGGCTGTGATTCACGCCACCCAGCGGATGGTGCCGCACTCCGACAGGTCGTAACCGCCAAGCTCCGCAGCGCGCTGCCGGAACCGTTCCGAGCGAACAAAGCCGAACAGTGCCGATGGTCCGGGGAGAAAATAGTCGCGCTGCCGCAGCACAAGGTCGAAATTCTCCCAGAGCAGCGGAACGAAATCGAGACCGGCCGCATCGGCCACTGCTCGGGTGGCGATTCCGCAGTCCGCACGGCCCGCGCGAATTTCCTGGGCGAGATCGCTGCCGGTGGTGCAGGTGGACTTCATCGCCGCAACCTCCCGCATGTCGATTCCGGCCTCCACCAGCAGTGTCAGAAGCAGCAACTGGGCGCCCGCGCCCGGCTGGCGCTGGGCCAGCCGCAGACTGGTCCCGGCAAGCTGCGTCAGGTCCTTGATGCCATGCGGGTTTCCGGGCGCGACCAGAAGTCCCTGCTGGCGCCGCACGAAGCCGATCACGACGACGTCGTGGAGCCCCGGGGCATGGCTCACCGCCGCGATATTCGCCGTGGTGCCGGGCTGGTCCGCGGCATGTGGCTGATCCGCGGCATGTAAATGAATGGCGGCGAGGATCGCCTCGCGCCGGGCCAGCCGCCGCAGGCCGGCCTCCGATCCTTCGTTGAGGCTGGCCAGGCCCGATCCGCTTTCGCGCAGCGCCCATTCCAGCAGCGGGTCGGAGCTGCCGCCGGCAATCGGCGGCGCCGGTTCGTCGAATGATTTCAATGCGTCGGGCATCCCGGAGGCGACCCAGCGGTCGATCGCGGCTTTCGGGAACAGCCAGCGGCCGGTGACCTTGCTGCACGGGATTTTGCCGGCCGCGACCAGTTCATAGAGCTTGCGCTCGCTGAGTCGGAGATAGGCGGCGGCCTCGTCAGTATTCAGGAGTTCCGGCATGAATATTGGTGCACAGAGATGAATATCCTACATAAATTGACCATCACGGCAGCTGATGCAACAGCATTCAGGTGCCGACCGATGCCTCCGCCCTTGACCTGATCCTGCGCGCAGACCCCGTCCTGCTCGCCATCGTGCGCCTGTCGCTGATCGTCAGCCTGTCCGCGGTCGCCTGCGCCGCGCTGATCGGGATACCGCTCGGCGCATTGATTGCGTTGACGAAATTCCGCGGCCGCAGCGGGGTCATCGTCGTGCTCAACGCGCTGATGGGGCTGCCGCCGGTGGTGGTCGGCCTGCTGGTCTATCTGCTTCTGTCGCGTTCCGGACCGCTCGGCAGTCTCGGCATCCTGTTCACCCCCGCGGCGATGATCGTGGCGCAGACCATTCTCGTGGCGCCGATCATTGCAGCCTTGGCCCGGCAGACCATCGAGGACCTGTGGGCCGAATATCGCGACGAACTCGACGCGATGAATGTCGGCCCGCTGCAGCGGATCGCGACGCTGATCGTCGACGCGCGATTTTCCCTTGTGACAGCGCTACTTGCCGGCTTCGGCCGGGCGGCGGCGGAAGTCGGTGCGGTGATCATCGTCGGCGGCAATATCGACGGCTTCACCCGGGTGATGACCACGGCGATCGCGCTGGAGACCTCCAAGGGCAACCTGCCGCTCGCCATTGGTCTCGGCATTATTCTGCTGACGCTGGTGCTGATCGTGAATGCTCTGGCCTGGGGCGTGCGGCGCGCCGGCGAGCGCATCGCAGGATGACGGCGATGCGCGGCCCCGCAACCGATCTGCCGTTAATGCTCGAAGATGTGTCGTTGCTCGCGCGCGAGGTGACGATCCTCGACCATGTTTCGCTGACCTTCGCCGCCGGAGCGCCGACGATGCTCGTCGGCCCGAACGGGTCGGGCAAATCGAGCCTGATGCGGGTCGCCATGGGCCTCGTTGCCCCGAGCCGCGGCCGCGTCACCTATGGCGGCCGGGGTGCGGTGCCGCCGACCCGCCGCGCCATCGTGTTCCAGCGGCCGGTGATGCTGCGGCGGAGCGCGGCCGCCAATGTGACCTATGCGCTGGCGGCCGCCGGCAGGCCCGCCGCCGAGCGCGATGCGGCCGCGCAGGAACTGCTCGACCGGGTCGGGCTCGGGGCGCTGGGCGACCGGCCGGCCCGCCGCATGTCGGGCGGCGAGCAGCAGCGCCTCGCGATTGCCCGCGCGCTCGCGAAAGAGCCGGAGATCCTGTTTCTCGACGAGCCGACCGCCTCGCTCGATCCCGCCGCCACCAAGGCGACCGAGGACATCATCGCGGGCATCGCCGCGCGCGGCATCAAGATCGTGATGGCCACGCACGATCTCGGCGAGGCGCGCCGGCTCGGCGGCGAGATCGTGCTGATGAACCGCGGCCGCGTCGTCGAGGTTGCCGATACCCAAACGTTTTTCACCTCGCCTGCAACCGACGCCGCGCGTCGCTTCGTTGCCGGCGAGTTGCTCGTCTGAATCGTCTCAACCGGAGGGAAGACATGTTTCATCGTCGTGGTCTGATCGCGTTTGGCGCCGCCGCGCTGCTTGCCGTGGCAACGCCCGCGCTGGCGCAGGACAAGTCCATCGTCGTCTCGTCCACCACATCGACGACCGATTCCGGATTGTTCAATCACCTGCTGCCGCTGTTCAAGAAGAAGACCGGCATCGACGTGAAGGTGGTGTCGCAGGGCACCGGCCAGGCGCTCGAGACCGGACGGCGCGGCGACTCGGACGTGGTATTCGTGCATGCACGGCCGCAGGAAGAAAAGTTCGTGGCCGAGGGCTTCGGCGTGAAGCGCTTCCCGGTGATGTACAACGACTTCATCCTGATCGGGCCGAAGAGCGATCCGGCCAGCGTGAAAGGAAGCAAGGACATCGTCGCCGCGATGAAGGCGATCAAGGGCAAATCTGCGTCGTTCATCTCGCGCGGTGACAAGTCGGGAACGCATTCGGCCGAGCTTAATCTGTGGAAGCAGGCCGGCATCGATGTCGCCGGCGCCGACAAGGGTGCCTGGTACAAGGAGATCGGGCAGGGCATGGGCGCTGCGCTCAACACCGCATCGGCCGCCAATGCCTATGTGCTCGCCGATCGCGGCACCTGGCTGAACTTCAAGAACCGCGGCGATCTCGACATCGTGGTCGAGGGCGATAACAAGCTGTTCAACCAGTACGGCGTCATCCTCGTGAATCCCGAAAAGCATTCCAACGTGAAGAAGGCCGAAGGCCAGGCCTTCATCGACTGGATCATCTCGCCGGAAGGCCAGAAGGCAATCGCCGAGTATCGGATCAACGGCCATCAGTTGTTCTTCCCGAACGCCACCGCGTCGGGGGTGTGAGGTTTGTCTTTCCCTCCCCCCGCGAAGCGGCGGGGAGGGGCGATCGACTGAGCGATAGCGAAGGAGATCGGGGTGGGGGGCTTTCATGTGGATTCTGAATTGCCCCCCACCCCCGACCCCTCCCCACCACTCGCT
>JAEWHY010000097.1 GCA_023387555.1 Pseudomonadota bacterium | reverse complement strand
GTGCTGCTGTTTCTGGCGGCCGAGGCGCAGGGCGAGGATGTCCGCGCCCGCATCCAGACCGTCGAACGGCTCGATCAGGCCGCCGCAAAGGTGCAGAAGAGCCTGCAGATTTTCCTGCGCGATCCGGCGCCGCTCGTCCACATCACCAACCGGCTGGAACCGAGGGGCGATGGCGAGGTGCATTTCGTGCTGATGCTGTCGGACGGCGGCGAGGTCGAGGTCAAGCTGCCGGGCCGCTACAAGGTGTCGCCGCAGATCGCCGGCGCGATCAAGGCGCTGCCGGGCGTCGTCACGGTGGAGGCAAATTAGGGCGTACGGCCACCTCCCGGTTGGCCGGCTTCACAGTCGGACTCGAGTCTCGATTCTCGATTCTCAACTCTCGACCATCGGCATCGCATGCGCGAGCGACCGATCGGTCGAGTGTGTCCGCGGGCGCCCATAACCGCAAGGCTTGCAGAAAGGCGCGGCATCTAGCCGGTTTCGGCCGAAAACTGTACTTGCCGGTATCGTTCACCCGGCCGATTTCGCCGGTTGCCGCCAAGGCATCACCGCGCCGGCTTTTTCTTGCGTTTTCGGGGGCAGGCCGCTATATGGCCGCCCATCTCACACGCGGATCGCGGTTTGCTGCCCTCGACGGGGGCGGTTGCCATCCGGTGACGGTGCGGCCGAACGGCCGGCCGTTCACGTCATCCGCGGAGGACAAACCGGAGAAGACAAATGGCGCTGCCAGACTACAGCATGCGTCAGCTCTTGGAAGCTGGCGTTCACTTCGGCCATCAGGCCCACCGCTGGAACCCGAAGATGGGTGAATACATCTTTGGCGTCCGCAACAACATCCACATCATCGACCTCGCCCAGACCGTGCCGATGCTGCACCGGGCGCTGCAGGCGGTGTCTGACACCGTCGCCAGGGGCGGCCGCATCCTGTTTGTCGGCACCAAGCGCCAGGCGCAGGACGGGATCGCCGAGGCGGCAAAGAAGTCCGCGCAGTACTACGTGAATTCGCGCTGGCTCGGCGGCACGCTGACCAACTGGAAGACGATTTCCGGTTCGATCCAGCGGCTGCGCAAGCTGGAAGAGATGCTCGCGTCCAACGAAGCGCAGGCCTACACGAAGAAAGAGCGGCTCGATCTGCAGCGCGAGCGCGACAAGCTCGATCGCTCGCTCGGCGGCATCAAGGACATGGGCGGTCTGCCCGATATGCTGTTCGTGATCGACACCAACAAGGAAGACATCGCGATCAAGGAAGCGCAGCGGCTGAACATTCCGGTCGCGGCCATCGTCGACACCAATTGCGACCCGAACGGCATCACCTATGCGGTGCCGGGCAACGACGACGCCAGCCGCGCGATTTCGCTGTATTGCGATCTCATCGCCCGGGCGGCGATCGACGGTATCGGACGTTCGCAGGGCGAGCGCGGCATCGACATCGGTGCTGCAGCCGAGCCTGTCATGGAAGACCTGCCTGAGAGCGGCAATTCCGGCTACGAGGCGCTGCCTGGACCGCGCGGCGTTGCCGACGACTTGAAGAAGCTGCCCGGCGTGTCCGGCTCGATCGAGAAGCAGCTGAACGATCTCGGCATCTTCCACTATTGGCAGCTCGCGCCGCTCTCGCACGAGCAGGCGCACGGGCTCGGCGAACAGGTCGGTCTGCCCGGTCGCGCCGACCAATGGGTCGCGAAGGCCAAGGAATTCACGGCCGAAGCCGAGTGATGCGAACGGCGCGGGCCTGTTGCCCGCGCCGCAACATGACCTAACGCTGGATCAGTAAAATGGCAGAAATCACGGCTGCGCTCGTAAAGGACCTGCGCGAACAAACCGGCGCAGGCATGATGGATTGCAAGTCCGCGCTGACCGAAACCAAGGGTGACATCGAGGCGGCGATCGACTGGCTGCGCAAGAAGGGCCTGTCGAAAGCCGCAAAGAAGGCCGACCGCGTTGCCGCGGAAGGCCTGATCGGCATCAGCACGGCGCCGCTGAAGGGCTCGGTCGTGGAAGTGAATGCGGAGACTGATTTCGTCGCCCGCAACGATCACTTCCAGGGCCTGGTCAAGCTGATCGCCGACGCCGCCCTGACCAACGGCGGCGACGCCGAAGCTGTCCGTGCCGCCAAGGTTGGCGACAAGACGGTGCAGGAGGCGATCGCCTCGGCCATCGCGACCATCGGTGAAAACATGTCGCTGCGCCGTGCGACCTCGCTGTCGGTCAGCCAGGGCGTGGTCGGCACCTACATGCACAATTCGATTTCCGAGGGCCTCGGCAAGATCGGCGTGCTGGTCGCGCTCGAATCGCCTGGCGACACCCAGGAACTCGTCGCGCTCGGTCGGCTGGTTGCGATGCACATCGCTGCCGCAGCGCCGCTTGCGGTGGATTCGTCCGGTCTTTCGGCCGATGTGATCGAGCGCGAAAAGGGCGTGCTTGCCGACAAGGCGAGGGCTTCCGGAAAGCCCGACAACGTCGTCGAGAAGATCGTCGAGTCGGGTCTGAAGAGCTATTACAAGGAAGTCTGCCTGCTCGATCAGCCTTACGTCCATGAAGATAAGAAGAGCGTCGCGCAGGCTCTGAAGGACGCCGAGGGCAAGGTCGGTGGCCCGATCAAGGTGACGGGCTTTGTCCGTTACAAGATCGGCGAGGGCATCGAGAAGCAGGAGAGCGACTTCGCAGCCGAAGTCGCAGCAGCCGCCGGGAAAAGCTGAGAGCCACCGCAAGGACGATCGCATGACCAGGCCGGTCTATGGACGTGTGGTCGTCAAGCTCTCCGGAGAGGCGCTCGCTGGCCCTGCCGGCTTTGGCGTCGACCAGGGAGTCGTGGATGCGATTGCCGCCGATATCGCGGCGTCGCACCAGCTCGGGGTCGAGATTGCGCTGGTGGTTGGCGGGGGCAACATCTTCCGCGGGGTCGAAGTCTCCAGCCGCGGTGTGTCGCGTCCGACCGGCGACACCATGGGTATGCTCGCAACCGTCATGAACAGCCTCGTGCTGGAAGCGGCGATTGCGCGCAAAGGGGCGCCGGCGACGACGTTTTCGTCGGTACCGATGCCGACGGTCTGCGATTCGTTTTCGCGCCGGCGCGCGCTCGACCAGATCGCCGCCGGGCGGGTGGTGCTGCTGGCCGGCGGGACCGGCAATCCGTTTTTCACCACCGACACCACGGCGGTGCTTCGTGCAGCGGAACTCGATTGCAACGCTGTTCTGAAGGCCACCAATGTGGACGGCGTCTATGACGCCGACCCGAAGCTGGACAAGCTGGCCAAGCGCTTCGACCGGCTGAGCCCGCGCGAAGCCCTGGAGCGCAGCCTGAAGGTGATGGATTCGACGGCGTTCGCGCTTGCCCGCGAAAATAGTATGCCTATCATCGTCTTTTCGATCCGCGAGCCGGGCGCGATTGAGGCCGTCTTGCGTGGAAAGGGCCGCTCGACCATCGTGGCCGACTAGGTCCGGCTGAGATTCGCGGGCATCCGAGCGGGGCCCCGCCGGCTGCGTTTGGGCTCAGCGTTGGGTCGGGATTGGGGTCCAAGAAGAACGGTCCGAGAGAAAGACACGATGGTAGCGACAACTCACGATATCAACGATCTGAAACGGCGCATGCAGGGCGCGATGGGCGTCCTGAGGCAGGAATTGTCCGGGCTTCGCACCGGACGAGCGAATGCGAACCTGCTGGAACCGGTGCAGGTCGACGCCTATGGCACCCATATGCCGCTGTCGCAGCTTGCGACGGTCAGCGTGCCGGAGCCGCGCCTGCTCAGCGTGCAGGTCTGGGATCGGACGATGGTGCATGCGGTCGAAAAGGCGATCACCGCCGCCAATCTCGGTCTCAATCCGCAGACCGAAGGGCAGGTCATCCGGCTGCGCATTCCCGAACTGAACGAGGAGCGCCGCAAGGAACTGGTCAAGGTCGCACACAAATATGCCGAAGCCGCGCGCGTTGCGGTGCGGCACGTCCGGCGCGACGGCATCGACGTGATCAAGAAGCTGGAAAAGGATCATCAGATTTCCAAGGACGATCAGGAGCGCTTTTCGAACGAAATCCAGAAGGCGACCGATCAAGCGATTCACGACATCGATCAGATGCTCGCCACCAAGGAAAAAGAAATCCTGACGGTGTAGAGCCGAGCGGATTGCGGATTTGACCAATATGTCGATGCCAAAGGTCTCTCTGAACGGGAGTTCCGGATTTGAGGTGCCCCGGCACGTTGCCATCATCATGGATGGCAACGGTCGCTGGGCCGCAGCCCGGGGGCTTCCGCGCGGCGAAGGCCATCGCCGGGGCGTCGAGGCGCTGCGCCGCACCGTGCGCGCCGCAGGCGATATCGGCATCGACATCCTCACGATCTTCGCCTTCAGCGCTGAGAACTGGTCGCGTCCGCAAACTGAAATCCGCGATCTCCTCGGTTTGCTGCGGCTGTTCATCCGTAACGATCTCGCCGAACTCAACAGCAACAATGTCCGGGTGCGGGTGATCGGTGAGCGCCAGACGCTGACCCCTGACGTGCGACGGCTGCTCGAAGAAGCCGAGACCCTGACGCAACGTAACGACGGCATGACCCTTGTGGTCGCGTTCAATTACGGGGCCCGTCAGGAAATCGCGCGTGCGGCGCAGCGGCTTGCCGACGAGGTGGCCGCAGGCCGTCTGGCGTCGGCCGACATCACCGCCGAGCAGATGTCCCAGTTCATGGACGCACCCGACCTACCAGATCCGGACCTGATCATCCGGACCAGCGGGGAGCAGCGGCTCTCGAATTTCCTGTTGTGGCAGTCGGCCTACAGCGAGCTCGTATTCGTGCCGACGTTCTGGCCCGATTTCGACCGCGCGGCACTTGAGCAGGCGATCTCCGAATTTGCCCGCCGCGAGCGTCGGTTTGGCGGATTGGCGGCAGCCGGATCCTGACGATGGACGGTGGCAAGCCATCGCTTCCAGTGACCGAGACGACGTCAACGCCGTCGACGCGAAATCTTATGTTGCGGATCGCTTCGGCTGCGGTGCTGGCGCCGCTGGCGATCGGCGCGGCTTGGATGGGTGGCTGGCCCTTCACGCTGTTCTGGGCGGTGGCTGCGGTCGCGGTCTGGTGGGAATGGATCGGGCTGGTGGAGCCCACGGGTCGCAACGTGCTGCTCGCCACCGGTGTCTGCGCGCTGGCGCTGCAAGCCGTTCTGTTCGAGACCGGCAATCCTTCGATTGCCATCATGATCGTGGCGCTCGGCGTTCTGGCCGGAATCGTCACCGCGGGCAGGGCGGCGCCTGCGGTCGCGGGCGGGCTGGTTTATGCCTCGGCGCTGTTGATGGCGGCGGCGATCGTCCGGTCCGATGCGACGTATGGCTTTGCCGCCATCCTGTTCCTTTTCGCAGTGGTCTGGGGCACGGACATTGGCGGCTATTTCGCCGGACGTGCCATCGGCGGCCCGCTACTCGCTCCGCGCATCAGCCCGAAAAAGACCTGGTCTGGCGCCATGGGCGGTACCGTGGTTGGCGTTGCTGCGGCCATCGCCGTCGCCGAGATGTTCGCGATCCGCAATCTCGCGGTGCTGGGAATGGTCGCGCTGGTGCTGTCGGTTGCGTCGCAGTGCGGCGATCTGTTCGAGTCCTGGCTGAAGCGGCGGTTCGATGCCAAGGATGCAAGCAGCCTGATTCCCGGTCACGGCGGGGTCATGGATCGGCTTGACGGTTTCATTTTTGCGGTGGCGGCCGCGGCGATCATCGGTGTCGCGCGCGGTGGCTTCGATGCGCCCGCCGCGGGTTTTCTGGTCTGGTAAGTATGGTCACATCCCCTTCTCCTCGACTTCCCCGCGAAGCCGCGTCACCCGACGCCGCGAAACGCACGGTCAGCGTGCTCGGTGCCACCGGTTCGATCGGCACCAGCACGTTCGATCTCCTGGCGCGCCATCCCGACCGCTATCAAGTCGAAGCCGTCACCGCCCAACGTAATGTCGAGGCGCTCGCAAAGACCGCTATCGCGCTCGGTGCGCGGTTCGCCGCGATTGCCGACCCGCAGGCCTATGATGCTTTGAAAGCGGCGCTCTCGGGAACGGACATCGCGGCCGCCGCCGGCGATGCTGCCGTCATCGAGGCCGCAGCGCGGCCGGCCGACCTTGTCGTGGCATCGATCAGCGGCGCTGCCGGACTCGCACCGACGATGGCAGCAATCGAACGCGGGACCGCGGTCGCCATCGCCAACAAGGAATGCCTTGTGTGCGCCGGCGGCCTGTTCATGCGGCGCGCGGCGGCTCGCGGTGCGACCATCCTGCCGGTCGATTCCGAGCACAATGCGCTGTTCCAGGCGATGGCCGCCGGTGAGCGGGGCGATATTCGCCGCCTGATCCTGACCGCATCCGGGGGACCGTTCCGCACCTGGTCCGCCGAGGCCGTCCGCAATGCCACGCCCGAACAGGCGCTCAAGCATCCGAACTGGTCGATGGGGGCGAAGGTCACGATCGATTCGGCGACCCTGATGAACAAGGGGCTCGAACTGATCGAGGCGCATCACCTGTTCCAGATGCCGGCCCAGGATATCGACGTGTTCGTCCACCCGCAGTCGATCGTGCACGGCATCGTCGAATTCCGAGACGGATCATTCATTGCGCAACTCGGGGCGCCGGACATGCGCATTCCGATTTCGCATTGCCTGGCGTGGCCCGAGCGGATGAACGAACCGGCTCGACGGCTACGCCTCGAGGAGATGGCCAGTCTCACCTTCGAAGCGCCGGACCTGGTTCGTTTCCCGGCGCTGCGGCTGGCCCGGACCGCACTGGAAGAGGGGGGCGCCGCGCCGACCGTGCTGAACGCCGCCAACGAAATCGCGGTGGCGGAATTTCTGGCTGGCCGCCTCGGATTCGCCGCCATTCCGTCGCTCGTGGAGGCTACCATGAATGCTGCAGCGCGTCGGGGGATGATGCGCGAGCCGGCGAGCGTGGAGGAGGCGTTGGCGATCGACCGGGCTTCCCGGGATATCGCCGGAGAGTTGAGGTCTTCCACTTCGGTGGGCCCTCACTAGATTGCTTCCATCGGTGTGGAACAAGGTTCGCTCATGGGTTTCTTCGACAATCTGAGCTTATGGGGCGGCGGCTTCCCAGGTTCGCTTTTGCCGTTCCTGTTCGTATTGACCATCGTGGTGTTCTTCCACGAGCTCGGCCACTTCCTGGTTGCGCGCTGGTGTGGCGTGCGCGTGATGGTTTTTTCGGTCGGATTCGGGCCCGAACTCATCGGATTCAACGATCGCCACGGGACGCGCTGGAAAATCTCGGCGATCCCGCTTGGCGGCTACGTCAAATTCTTCGGTGACGAAGACGCGGCCAGTACGCCGGACCGGTCCAGCGTCTCAATGATGACCGCCAGCGAACGGCGGGAGAGCTTCCATCACAAGAGCGTCGGTCGCCGCGCCGCAATCGTTGCCGCCGGCCCGATCGCCAATTTCATCCTGGCGATCCTCATCTTTGCGTCGATTTTCGTCTTTTACGGCAAGCCTTCGACCTCGGCCCGGGTCGATGGGATCCAGCCGGACAGCGCCGCCGCTGCGGCGGGCTTCCAGCCTGGCGACATCGTGGTTGCGATCGACGGCCGGCCGATCCAGACCTTCGCCGAAATGCAGCGGGTGGTTTCCACCAACGCCGGGACCCCACTGGCCGTGACCGTGGAGCGCGGCGGGACCAAGGTCGAGCTGAAAGCCACGCCGACGCTGCGTGAAATGAAGGACAATTTCGGCAATACGCACCGGATCGGCGTGCTTGGCATCAGCCGCTCCATGGCGCCGACGGATGCCCAGCACGAGAAGGTGTCGGTGTTGCCGGCGCTGTGGATGGGCGTCGGGGAAACCTGGTTCGTCGTCGAGCGGACCATGTCCTACCTCGGAGGGGTCATCGTCGGTCGGGAAGCCGCCGACCAGCTTGGCGGTCCGATCCGGATCGCCCAGGTCTCCGGGCAGGTCGCGACCGTGGGCTTCGTCGCTCTGATGAATCTGGCGGCGATTCTCTCGGTATCGATCGGGCTGCTGAACCTGTTCCCGATACCGCTTCTCGATGGTGGTCACCTTTTGTTCTACGGAATTGAGGCGGCTAGGGGCAAGCCGCTCTCGGAGCGCGCCCAGGAAATGGGCTTCCGCATCGGGCTGGCCCTTGTCGTGATGTTGATGATTTTTGCAACCTTTAACGACATCATTCACCTTGCGGCCTCATGACACCGTTGGCCGGGGGAAATGTGTGTGGCGAGGGGGCAACGTGCAGGCGCTTAGTCGCGGGTCGGGC
>JAEWHY010000322.1 GCA_023387555.1 Pseudomonadota bacterium | reverse complement strand
CATCGGGTGCCCGGACTTCGCGGCGGCCCGTCCTGGCAGCCGAACGAACTGATCTATTCGTCGAAGCACGGCCGCGGCATACGCTTTGCCGAATTGCTGCTGCGGCAGGAAGCCGTGGTGCGGCGTTCGATGCCCTGGGAGCCGCTGGACTTCGACGGTCGCCGCGTGGTCGAGATCGGATGCGGGCCGCTGGGTGGCTTTGGTCCGCTTGCGATCTTCTGCGGCGCCGCCTCGTTCGAAAGTGCGGAGCCCGAATGGGACCCGCAGCTCTTCCATTGCCCCGAGGTGGTCGAGAAATATCACTTCGTGTTCTACGCCGACCTGGTTGCCCTCTATGGCGAGCGAATGGACTTCGCCGAATTCCGAAAACGCCTGCGCGAGCGTATGAACATCCAGCGCTGCGGCTTCGAGAAATTCTCAAGCGGCGGGAAGGCCGATATCGTGATCTCCCAGTCCTGCCTCGAGCATGTGTTTCCGATCGAAGGCACGATGGACAAGCTTGCCGAGATTCAGACGCCGGCGACGCGTTTTCTGCATCTGGTCGATTTCGGAAATCACTACCCGACCGGCAACCCGCTCAATGGCCTCTACGAGCAACCGCGCGACGCCTATATCGCGCGTCGCGGCAAGGCGATGAACCTGCTGCGTGCGCCGGATATCGATGCCTTGTTCAAAAGCCGCAACATCCCGGCGCGCGTGGTCCCTTCGCGAAACGTCAAGGAGACCTATCGCGGCACCATTCATCCCTGGTGGCGCGAGCGCTATGACGATGCTGCACTGTTCACGCAGCTCGCCCTGGTGGCAGGCCCCGCATGACGCGGGTGATGCATGTCATCAGCGGGCTTGATACCGGCGGAGCCGAGGCCTTCCTGGTGCAACTCGCCACCGCATTGAAGGCGCGGGGCTTCGAGCAGGACGTGGTGAGCGTCACCAAGCTCGGGGCTCATGCACCGACTCTGCAGGCCGCGGGTATTCCGGTCCATGCGCTGAATGTCGGCTCGCTTGCAGGCGCGCTGGCCGCGGTGGGGCGATTGTCGGCGCTGGTGCGGAAAGTCAGGCCCGACGTGATGCAGGGGTGGATGTACCACGGCGACCTGTTCGCGGCGCTGGCGAACCGGATCGTTCCAGGTGGGCGGCGGCTGTACTGGAACCTTCGCGCATCCGATACGGTCGAAGGGGGCTACGGCCGCCTTGTCCGCATCAATGCGAAACTGTCGGCATGGCCCAATCTCGTCATCGCAAATTCGAAGACCGGACTCGATTTCCATCTCCGCCATGGCTACCGCCCGCGCCGCACGGATGTGATCCCGAACGGGGTGGACGTCGAGAAATTCCGTCCCGATGCCGCTGACCGCGCCGCGTTGCGTGCCGAACTGGGGCTGCGGGATGACGCGGTGGTCGCGATCCATGTCGCGCGGCTCAATCCGATGAAGGATCACGACAGTTTCCTGAGAGCGATGCGGTCGTTGCCTGATGTGCGTGGACTGCTGGTTGGTGCTGGCACCGAAACGCTCGCTCTGCCGGGCAATGTCACCGCGCTCGGTCTGCGCAAGGACGTGGATCGCCTGTACCGCTGCGCCGATATTGTGGTGTTGAGTTCGGCATTCGCTGAAGGATTTTCCAACGTGCTGGCGGAAGGCATGAGTTCGGGCCTTGTGCCTGTCGCAACGGATGTCGGTGATGCACGGCTCATCGTCGGCGATACCGGACAGGTCGTCCCGATCCGCGATCCGGACGCGCTGGCGAAGGCGCTGGCCATGGAAGCAGGGCATCCTGCGCACGAAGCCCGCAAGGCGCAGGCCCGCGCCCGCATGACGGAGAATTTCACGATCGACCGCGCGGTGGGCCGTTTTGCAACACTCTACGAGTCCGGCGCGGCATGAGTGACCTGTCGGAAGCTGCAACGCGGCGCAAGCCGAAGGCGCCGGTGCTGGTCTATCTTGTCACCGAGGACTGGTATTTCGTGTCGCACCGGCTGCCGATGGCGCTTGCCGCGCAGCGTGCTGGCTATCAGGTCCATGTTGCAACCCGGGTCCGGGCCCATGGTGCGGAAATCGAGGCCAAAGGCTTTATGCTCCACCCGCTCGACTGGAAGCGTGGCAGCACCAATCCGCTGAACGTCATTTCGATCGTGCGGCAGGTGCGCGACCTGTATCGCCGGCTCAAGCCCGATATCGTCCATCACGTGGCGCTGCAGCCGGCGATCATCGGCTCCCTTGCCGCTGTGGGATTGCCTCCGGTCCGGCTAAATGCTCTGGCAGGCCTCGGCTTCGTCTTCACGTCCCGCAATCTCAGCGCGCTTGTGATGCGGCCCGTGCTGGCGACGCTTGTGCGCGTTCTGTTCAACAACCGCCTTGCGTCCGTCCTGGTGCAGAATCCCGACGACCGTGAGGCGGTTTGCGCGTTGGGCGTCGCGGCCGAGCGGGTGCATTTGATTCCGGGCTCGGGCGTCGACACCGACGCCCTCAAGCCGCTGCCGGAGCCCCAGGGCGAGGTGACCGCCGCCTTTGTCGGCCGGCTACTGGATGACAAGGGCGTGCGGCCTCTTGTCGAAGCGCAGGCGCTGATGGTGGAACATGGCGAAAAGGTACGGCTCCTGATTGCGGGCGACCGAGATCCGGCCAATCCGGCGTCGATCCCGGCGGCGGAAGTCGAGGATTGGAAGAGGCGGCCCGGTCTTGACGTGCTGGGCCATATTTCCGGCATCGAACAGGTTTGGGCCCGGGCGCATATCGCGGTTCTGCCGTCGCGTCGCGAGGGGTTGCCAAAGAGCCTGCTCGAAGCCGCCGCTTTCGGCCGGCCGATCGTGGCGACCGACGTACCGGGCTGCCGCGAAATCGCCCGCCACGACGTCAACGCCTTTCTGGTCCCGCCCGACGATCCGGTGGCGTTGGCAGATGCGATCGCCGTGCTCGCCCGCGATCCGGCCCTGCGGACGCGGTTTGGGGCCGCCGGGCGGGCGATCGTCGAAGCGGAGTTTTCCAGTGCGCAAATTGGCGCAGATATCGTCGCGCTCTACGATTGCCTGACGGGGGCGAGCCCGCAGCTATTGCCGGGGGCCGCGCCGGCCCGCTAAAGAAGCCGCGCCTTGACTTGGGGAAATTGCGTGGCGCACAGCCGGAAGATCGCCGTGATCGGCCTTGGCTATGTCGGCCTTCCGGTCGCCGTCGCTTTTGCGCGCGCCGGCAAGCCGGTGGTGGGCTTTGATATCGATACGCGAAGGATCAGCGAATTGCGCGCTGGGTACGACCGCACCCGTGAAGTCGAAAAGGCCGATCTGGCGCTGCCCGCGCTGTCGCTGACAAACGATCCGGCGGATCTCGGGGCCGCGGACTTCTTCATCGTTACGGTCCCGACCCCGATCGATGCTGCCAACCGTCCCGACCTGCGGGCCTTGTTCGGTGCCTCCGAAACAGTCGGTCAGGCGATGCGCAAGGGGGCGATCGTGGTCTACGAGTCCACGGTCTATCCCGGTTGCATCGAGGAAGACTGTGTGCCGGTGCTTGAGCGCGCGTCCGGCCTCAAAGCCGGCCGCGACTTTGCGGTGGGTTATTCGCCCGAGCGGATCAATCCGGGCGATACGCGTCACAGGTTCGAAACCATCACCAAGGTGGTGGCGGGGCAGGACGCGACGACGCTCGACATCGTGGCCGCTGTCTATGGCTCTGTCGTCACCGCAGGCATTCATCGTGCGCCTTCGATCAAGGTCGCCGAGGCCGCGAAGGTCATCGAGAACACGCAGCGCGATCTCAATATCGCATTCATGAACGAGTTGTCGGCGATCTGCCATCGGCTTGGCATCGACACGGGCGACGTGCTCGCTGCCGCAGGCACCAAATGGAATTTCCAGCGGTTCTATCCCGGCCTCGTGGGCGGGCACTGCATCGGGGTCGATCCCTATTACCTGACCTACCGGGCCGAGCGGGCGGGCTATCATCCTGAAGTGATCCTCGCCGGCCGGCGCATCAACGACAATGTCGGCCAGCGCGTGGCGCTGGCCTGTGTCCAGGCGCTGTTCAAGCGGCAACGTGTCAATGCGGTCGTGACGATCCTCGGGCTCACGTTCAAGGAGAATGTGCCGGACACCCGCAACTCCAAGGTCGCCGATATCGTGAGCGAACTTGCGGCAGCAGGGGTTCGCGTCCAGGTCCACGACCCGCTGGCTGCGACGGATGAGGCCAAGCGTGAATATGGTATCGAATTGATGGACGTCGCTGCATTGAAGAAGGCCGATGCCGTCGTGCTGGCCGTTGCGCACGACGATTATGTGCAGGGCGGATGGCCGATGATTGCGGGCTTGCTGCGCGACGGCGGCGGGCTCGTTTTCGATGTGAAGTCGATTCTCGATCGCGCGTCGAAGCCTGCTGAGATCGAGTTATGGCGACTGTGATGGACGAGCCTCTTCTTGTTACCGGTGCCGCCGGCTTTATCGGTTTCCACGTCACGCGCAAGTTGCTGTCGCAGGGCCGCCGCGTGGTCGGCGTCGACAGCCTGACGCCCTATTACGATCCGGCGCTGAAGGAGGCACGGCGAGACGAGCTTGCGAAGTCTGATCGCTTCGAATTCGTGAAGCACGATCTCTCCGAGCGGGAGTCGACGCTGCGGCTGTTCCGAGAATACAGGTTCCCCTACGTTGTGCATCTCGCGGCTCAGGCCGGCGTGCGCCATTCGATCTCCTATCCGGAAGCTTACGTCGATGCCAATCTGCAGGGCTTCGCCAATGTGCTGGAAGGCTGCCGGCACAATGGCTGCAAGCATCTGGTGTTTGCTTCCTCATCTTCGGTCTACGGCGCAAACACCAAGCTGCCGTTCCGCGCGAGCGACAATGTCGACCATCCCATTTCGATGTATGCCGCGAGCAAGAAGGCAAATGAACTGATGGCGCATTCCTACGCGCATCTGTTTCGTCTGCCGGTGACGGGACTGCGGTTCTTCACGGTCTATGGTCCGTGGGGCAGGCCGGACATGGCGATGTGGATTTTCGCGCGCCTGATCCTGTCGGGAAAGCCGATTACACTGTTCAACTACGGTAACATGCGGCGCGACTTCACCTACGTCGACGATGTCGTGGAATCCATCGCGCGCCTGATCGGAAAGCCCGCCGCGCCGAATCCGAATTGGTCCAGCGACAACCCCGATCCCTCGACCAGTTCGGCTCCCTATCGCATCTACAACATCGGCAACAACAAGCCGGTTGAGTTGCTGCATGTGGTCGCCGAACTTGAGAAGTGCCTGGGCAAGAACGCCGAACGGGACCTCGTGCCGATGCAGCCGGGCGATGTGCCGGAAACCTATGCGGACGTCGACGACCTGATGCGCGACGTCGGTTTTCGTCCGTCGACGCCTGTCGAGACCGGAATTCGCAATTTTATCGAATGGTATCGCGGGTACACCGGAACTTAACGCGCCCGTGCTATAAGGGTCGGGAGAACCCTCAACGCGGCCTTAACCACCTATGAACCAAGAAGCCCAGTCCGACAGGATCGTGCCGCTGGTGATGTGCGGAGGCGCCGGCACGCGGCTATGGCCTTCATCGCGGGAAGGACGGCCGAAGCAATTCCTGCCGCTGCTGGGCTCGCGTTCGACCTTTCAGGAAACGATGCTGCGCGTGTCCGATGCGGACGTATTCGGACGTCCGATCGTCATCACGAACGGTGAGTACCGCTTCATCGTCAAGGAACAGCTGGGCGAGATCGGCATCGAGGCCGATATCCTGCTCGAGCCGATCCGGCGTGATTCCGGTCCCGCGATTGCCGCTGGCGCCGCCTTCGGCAGCAAGCGCGGTGGCAATCCGGTGATGATGGCGCTCGCGGCGGACCATATGGTTGCTGACAGTGCCGCCTTCGTCGCCGCCTGCCGGGACGCTGCGGAAGCCGCACAGGGCGGGCGGATCGTGACCTTCGGCGTGAAGCCGGATCGGCCTGCGACCGAGTACGGCTATATCCGCCCGGGCGACAAGATCGGCGGCAGCGTCTTTGCAGTCCAGCAATTCGTGGAGAAGCCGGACGCCGAGACGGCCAAGCGCTACATCGGCGAAGGCTATCTCTGGAATTCCGGCAATTTCATCTTCAGGGCCGGCGATCTTCTCAGCGAATACGCAGCCTTCGAGCCGGACAGTGTTGCCGCCGCCAAAGAGGCGATCGAGGCCGCGGGCAATGATCTGGGCTTTGTCACCATCGATCCGGTTCATTTCGCGCGCGCGAAGGCGATCTCCATCGACTATGCGGTGATGGAGAAGACGCGGCGCGCCGCTGTGATCCCGGTGTCCTACGGCTGGTCCGACATCGGTTCCTGGCACGCCGTTTGGGAATTGTCGCCGCATGATGCGGAGGGAAACTCCGCACACGGCAATGCCGTGTTTGTCGATACGCAGGACTCCTTCGCGTCTTCGGAAAAGCCGCTGGTGGCATTGTTCGGCGTGCGCGACCTCGTGGTCGTCGCCAGCGAGGACGCGGTCCTGATCGCGGACCGCAAGAATACCTCCGAAATGAAACGGCTGGTCGGCAGGCTGAAGGAAGTCGCGCCCGCAGTGACCGTCGACCACATTCGCGTCCATCGCCCCTGGGGCAATTATCAGTCGCTCGACAACGGTGCGCGCTATCAGGTGAAGCGCATCGTGGTGAAGAAGAACGGCCGGCTCTCGCTGCAATATCACCATCATCGCGCCGAGCACTGGATCGTGGTGCGCGGCACCGCGAGGGTGACGATCGGCGACGAGGTGAAGACGCTGCACGAGAACCAGTCGATCTATATTCCCATGGGAACTCCACACCGGCTGGAAAATCCCGGCATGATCGATCTGGAATTGATCGAGGTGCAGACCGGCAGCTATCTCGGCGAGGACGATATCGTCCGGATCGAGGACGATTACCGCAGGTCTTGAGCGGTCCCTGGCGCCTCGGATAGTTCCGTCTTTCCGGGAGATTCCCCCGCCGGGGCTCCCTTTGCTTATCGCCGCGTCCGGAGTTATGGAGTCCGGGTGCCTGTCCGGCCTCCGGCGGGTGCCTGGAGGACGGAGAGCGTCATGGCGATCAAACTCAACGACCTGAAGGTCAAGCTGTTCACCGACGGCGCCGACAAGGCGCAGATCGTGGACATGGCGAAGAACACCTGGATCGCCGGCTTTACGACCAATCCGTCGCTGCTCAAGAAAGCCGGCGTGAAGGACTACGAGGCTTACGCGCGCGATCTCGTGGCCGCCGTTCCCGACCGGCACATCTCGTTCGAGGTCTTCTCCGACGACATTCCTGAAATGGTGGCACAGGGGCGGGTGATCGCGTCCTGGGGCAAGAACGTCTATGTGAAGCTGCCGGTGACCACCACGCGCAAGGAACCGCTGTTCGAGGCGGTGCACGCGCTGTCTTCCGATGGGGTCAAGATCAACCTCACCGCGATTTTCACCGCCGATCAGGTGAAAAACGCGATGCAGGCGCTGCGCGGTGGCGCGCCCGCATGTGTGTCCGTATTTGCCGGACGCCTGGCGGATTTCGGCATCGACTACGCGCCATTGATGCGCGATGCGATCGCCCAGGCGCGTGAAACCGACAACATCGAGATCATCTGGGCCTCCACCCGCGAGGTCTACAATGTGATCGAAGCCGAGCGCATGGGCTGCCACATCATCACGGCGCCCGCGGATGTCCTGAAGAAGCTGCCTGCGCTCGGCAGCAAGACCCCCGAGGAACTATCGGTCGGTGCGGTGCAAGCCTTCCGCGAGGATGCGATCGCTGCGGGATTGCAGCTCGACCTCGGCGGGCGCGTGGCGGCGGAATAGATCTTGCGGTTGCAGATGGCTGCGGCAGGGATAGCCTGACGCAGCAGGGCGCCGCCCTTCATGGCGGCCTCGGCGTAACGCTTTGACTCAAAAGGTGTTTGGAGCGCTCAGCAAAATCTCCCCGCAGTTGCGAAACGGCGTGCTAGGCAGAGCCAGGTCGGGGCCGCTTTGGGGGTGAGTCTGAGATGGTTCGTGCAGTGAAAGGCGGCGAAAGCGGGCCGCTTCGCGTCGGCGTGATCGGCGTGGGTATCATGGGGGCGAATCACGCCCGGGTCTTTTCCGGCCTGCCGGACGTGACCCTGGTCGGTGTCGCCGATCCCAATTCCCAGCAGCGCGAACTGGTCACCCGTATCCTTGGTGTGCCGGCGGTCGAAGACATCGACGAATTGCTTGGCCCCGGGCTCGACGCCGTGACGATCGCAGCCCCCACGCACCTGCATCATGAACTCGCGCTGAAATGCATCGAGCGCGGCATCCATGTCCTGATCGAGAAGCCGATCGCGTCCAATGTGGATGAGGGGCGCGAGATGATCGAGGCCGCCAAGCGGCGCGGCGTGAAGTTGATGGTCGGCCACGTCGAGCGCTTCAATCCGGCGGTGCAGGCCATCAAGGATGCGATCCGTGAGGAGGACATCCTTTCGATCGGCATTACCCGCGTCGGTCCATTTCCGCCCCGCATGTCGAATGTCGGCGTGGTGATCGACCTTGCTGTGCACGACATCGACCTGATCCGCTGGTTCACCGATTCCGAGATCGTGGAAGTGCAGCCGCAGTTGTCGAGCGCCGTGGCCGAGCGCGAGGACATCGCGCTGCTGCAGTTCCGCACCGCCTCGGGCGTGCTGGCACATATCAACACCAACTGGTTGACGCCGTTCAAGGCGCGCACCGTTCACGTCGCGACGCGGCGCAAATACCTGATCGGCGATCTCCTGACCCGTCAGGTGACCGAATGCTTCGGCTTTCAGCCGGATGGCAGCTATTCGATGCGGCATCTCTCGGTC
>JAEWHY010000036.1 GCA_023387555.1 Pseudomonadota bacterium | reverse complement strand
GTGAGCATGCAGCGCCATCGAACGATCGAGTTTGTACAAGGCAACCCGACCGAACGCGCCGTGATGCACAGCGAGTGCGGTACTCATCGTCCTCCCTTTCCGCACTCTTCTCTTGGTTGTCTAAAGTCTAGCAGAGCCTTTCACGGGTGCAAGCGGCACGATGCCGCGAGTGGCGCGCAAATCTCGTTGCGGCGCGGTAAAGTGGGACTGGTTTCACGGTCACAACGCGGCTTTCATCATGGCGAGATAATCCGCGGCATTGGCCCGCCGCGGATTGGTCCGGTTAGCGTAGTCGCAGGCCGCATAATCGGCCGCGCGCGGGAGTGCGCTTCGATCAAGTCCGATCTCGCCAAGCCGCGCCGGGAGTCCAACGCGTTCGCGCAGGCGGAACACGGCCTCCGGCAGATCGAGCCGGCGCGGCGCCTTCATTCCCCTCCGCAACGCGTCATAGCGATCGGCCACGGCCGGAGCATTGAACTCGAGCACATGGGGCAACAGGATTGCATTCATGGTGCCATGTTCGACCCGATAGCCGCTCAAGCCGCCGAGTGCGTAGCTCATGGCATGAACGCCGCCGAGACCCTTCTGCTGGGCCAGCGCGCCGTTGAGCGCCGCGGCCATCATTTCGCGGCGCGCGTCGATATCGGCGCCGTTCGAAACCGCGCGCTCCAGATTGGCGGCCGCTCTCCTCAGCCCATCGAGCGCAATGCCGTCGGCCGGCGGATTATAGCTCGTGGTGATGAAGGTCTCGATGCAATGGGTCAGCGCATCCATGCCCGAGCGCGCCGTTTCTTCGGGCGGAAGCGACAGGGTCAGCGTTGGATCGCAGATCGCAACGCGCGGCACCAGCATCGGGCTGACGAGAGTCATCTTGGGGCCGCCGCTCATGACGATGGCCGCGGTCGCATTGGCTTCCGAACCGGCGCCAGCCGCAGTGGGGACCGCGATGATCGGCGGCAGCGCATTGCGGATGCGGGTGACGCCGCCTTCGATGCCGGCGTAGTGACGCAGCGAGCCATCATGCGTGAGGTGAACGGCGACAGCCTTGGCCAGTTCGATTGCCGCTGCGCTGCCAATGCCGATCAGGCCGTCAGCCTCGGCCGCGCGGTAGAGTTCGGCCGCCGCGATGCATTCCGTTTCGGTCGCATCGCGGTCCGAGCGGACGAAGATCGTTGCCGCGCAGCGCTTCGGAATTGCATTCTGGATACGCGCGCCCGCGGCGGACTGCATCGTCTGCTGGTCGGCGATCACCAGCGGCCGGCAAACGCCGAGCAGTTCGAGCTCAACGTCCAGAGCGTCCTCCAGGACGTTGTCGGCGAAGTGAATCTTCGTCACGTAAGTGATCAGAGACATTGCTGAATGCCCGTCCGCCGGAGCCCGTCTCGAAACGCAACACCAGGTCCGCAAGGACCATCCGAGGCGTGGTCGCGGTGAGGCCCGCGCCGCTGGCCAGAAGTTCTCGGCGGCCGCTGCCGCGTCGCAAATCGGGGCCGGCTGGCTTGCTCGCCGGCCGCCGGCCCCGATGGTCTTACGGCTTCGGCCTCAGCGCCGCACAGTCCGGCGTGGTCCGCGACGGCAGGCCGATCTTGTCGAATTCCGCCGCAGACATGCCGAGCGTCTGCGTGATGTTGTCGACCTTGGACTTGAAGGTATTGAAGAGCTGGCCATCCTTCCCCTCGGCGACCTCGTTGATGAATGTCGAGCCGATGGCCTGACGATTCTTGTCGAGCGTGATCTGGCCGTTGGGCGCATCGAGCGTCAGCGACGCAAGGGCTGCGCGGAAGTTGTTCTGCTTGTCGTCCAGCTTGCCGCCGACCTTGTTGAGGGCCATGAGCGCCGCCTTGGTGGCGTTGTAGTAGTTGGTGGCAAACAGCGAGGGCGTCGGATAGCGCTCGGCGGCGGGGAAAGCGTCCTGATACGCCTTCACATAGGCGCGCCAGGCCGGGTCGCTCCAGTCGTCCGCCTGCGGGCCTGACGTCGGCGTGCCGATCAACGCTTCCTTGGCGCGTCCCTTGGCACTGAGAACGGTCTGGTCGGCCATGATGGTGCCGCCGATCAGTTTGGTCTTGCCGCCCGCCTGCTGATACTGGTTGAGGAAGTTGATGGCGTCGGTGCCGCCGACCCCGAGATAGATGGCATCGATATCGTCCGGAAGCGCGGCGATGATCGAGGCGAAGTCGCCGCTGCCCAGCGGCAGCCAGAACCGGCTGACGATATCGCCGCCGGCCTTGCAGAAGTCCACGGCGAAGCCGAGGAAGTTGGTGTAGCCGAACGAATAGTCGGCGGCGACGGTGGCGACCCGCTTCCAGCCCTTCTGCTTGACGACGTAGCTTCCGAGGCCGTAGCCCCATTGCGCGCCGTCAAGATTGTAGCGGAAGAAGTTGGGCGCCGGATTGATGAAGGTGGTCTCGAGTGCGCCCGAAGCCGAATTGATGATGGTCTTCTCCGGAATGGTCTTGGCATAGTCCCGGAGCGTGAGCCCCTCCGAGCCGGACAGCGGGCCGATGATGAAATCGACCTTGTCCTGCTCGATCAGCTTGCGGGCGATGCGCACCGCCGTGTCCGGCGTCGCGTCGGTGGGACCGAGGACCCATTCGATCTTCCGGCCGTTGACCACGTCGCCCATTTCGCGGAGCGCCAGCCTGAACCCGCGAATGCCGTCATTTCCGGCCTGGGTGAAGACGCCCTCCTGCGGCGCCATCAGCCCGATCTTGATAGGATCATTGGCCGACGCGCCCGTAGTCATGAGCGCGAAGGCCAATGCAGTGCCCGTCAGAACGTGTTTCATGCTTCGCTTCCCTCATTGTCATGTGTGGCAGCAGAGCGCGACGTCGAACGAAGGCAGATTGAAAAGAACTCCTTACTTGCAGGCAGGGGTATTGCGGCCCGGCAGCCCGATGGCCTTGAACTGGTCGGGTGTCATGCCGAGGGTCTGGCTGACGTTATCCACCTTGGCGACGAACTTGTTGTACAATTCGCCCTTGGCGCCTTCCGCCACTTCGGTGATGAAAGTCGAGCCGATGGCCTGGCGGTTCTGGTCAATCGTGATGCGGCCGTTCGGTGCATCGAGGACGACCTCCGACAGCGCCTTGCGGAATGCGGCCTGGTTGTCGTCAAGGTTGCCCTTAACTGCATCCAGCGCCTTCAGCACCGCATAGGTCGCATTGTAGTAGTTGGTGGCGTAGAGCGACGGCGAGGGGAAGCGCTCGC
>JAEWHY010000035.1 GCA_023387555.1 Pseudomonadota bacterium | reverse complement strand
TCACGAATCCGGTCGGCCAAACTTCATAGTCCTTGGAGCCCGGATAGGCGGGACGCAGTTCGGCGCCGGCGCCCAGTTCGATGACAAGATCATGGGCCGGCTCGGCCACTACGGGCGCCTTGGCCGACATCGGGGGAATATCCGCCGCAAACGCACTGGAGCCGAGAGAGACCAAGGTGGCGGCCAACAGAGCGCGTTTCATGGGGCAAATGTCCGATTCGATCACTGATGTCGAAAGCTCCCCTGTGTAGCAGCCCAGCATTAAAGATTTCGGTAAAATGCTCCGGCGCCCCAAAATTTGCGGAGGTGTGCTCTGGGCGCGTCACCACCGATGCGCAGCAGGCGAACTGGCCGGTTTGGCGGCCGGGCGACGGTAGCCCAGGGTCGGCGACGGTAGCCGGTCTCCACAACTCCGCCGGCAGAACGTTGCCCTTTCGGGGCGGGAGCGCCTGTTACAAGATGCGCAGCATCCATCGGATGCGCTAGGCTTAGGCGTCTACACCTCGGTCCTGCCCCGGAGCCCCAATGTCCGACGAGAAGACGGTTCGCCGCATCCTGCATTTCAAGTTCACGCTGCCGTCGGCGGATTCAGCGCAACTCCTCAGCATGCTGAAAACCAGCAAGCCCTATTCCACAATCTTTGGCGAGGTGAATGTGCGCTTTCTGCAGAATGCGGATGACCGGGCCAAGGTCCTGCAGATCGTCGAATACAACGCGCCGAAATCCATCGAGGCCAACCGGCAGTCGCTCGCGTCAGATCCGAGAGTGCAAGCCTATCTGCAGGTCTGGCGCTCCCTTGCGCCGAATGTGGAAATGGACGTGTATCAGGAGCTCGACGGATAGACTTTGGATTGCCCCGTCCTCGGCGGACGGGGCAAGCACGTTTCGGATGAGCAGCGCCGTGCTGCGCCTGGCGTCAGCAACGCCGCGCGCCGGGATCAGTAGTAGCGATAGCCACCGTAATAGCCGCGTCCGTAGCCACCGTGGTAGCCACGCCCGTAGCCGCCATAATAGCGGGGTCCGTAGTAGCCACGACCGTAGCCGCCACCGTAATAGCCACGGCCATAATAGCCGCGCCCGTAGCCGTAATAGTGGACGCGTTCGATCGCGGGATTACCTTCAGCCGCAGGATTGATCAAGGCGCCGGCAACAAGCGGTGATGCCGATGCGGCATTCTCCGCCGCGGCCACCATGAGCACTGCCGAAATGCAAAGGAGTGACTTGCTATGCATGGAACCCTCCTGAGGTCCGGGCACGAACGCGCTTTGCGTCGATCGTGCCGATAGCTTCCACCCGCAGGAAAGATGGCATTGCAAGTCGCGCAAAGTGAAGGCGACGCCACGCAGGCGCCGCATCACTTTCTCGTCAAGGTGCGACGCGGCACCGCAATGCGGGACATCGTTAGCCCGCTTCCCGCCCGCGGCAGCTGGCGTGGCTAACTGCGCAACTCCGCCAGCCCTTCGTACAACTGCAGCGCTTCCGGATTGGCAAGAGCCTCGGTGTTCTTCACCGGCCGGCCATGCACCACGTCACGCACCGCGAGTTCGGTGATCTTGCCGGACTTGGTGCGCGGGATATCGGCGATCTGGATGATCTTCGCCGGTACATGGCGGGGTGATGCGCCGGCGCGGATCTTCTTCTTGATGGTCTCGCGCAGCGCGTCGTCGAGCGACACGCCGTCCTTGAGCCGCACGAACAGGATGACGCGCACATCGCCATCGAAATCCTGACCGATCGCGATCGCCTCCAGCACCTCGGGGATCTGCTCGACCTGTGCATAGATCTCAGCGGTGCCGATGCGCACGCCGCCGGGGTTGAGGGTCGCATCCGAGCGGCCGTGAATGATCATGCCGCCGTGTCTGGTCCATTCGGCGAAATCGCCATGGCACCAGACGTTCGGGAAGCGCTCGAAATAGGCAGCGCGATACTTCCTGCCCTCGGGATCGTTCCAGAACATCACCGGCATCGAAGCGAAGGGCTTCGTGCAGACCAACTCGCCCTTCTCCTCGACGATGTGCTGGCCTTTGTCGGACCAGACATCGACCGCCATGCCGAGACCGGCGGCCTGAATCTCGCCGCGATAGACCGGCGCGGTCGGATCGCCGAGCACGAAGCACGACACGATGTCGGTGCCGCCGGAGATCGAGGCAAGATGCAGGTCCTGCTTGATGTCGGAATAGACGTAGTCGAAGCTTTCGGCCGCGAGCGGCGAGCCGGTCGAGGTCATCACCCGCACCGACGACAGGTCATGCGTCTTCGCCGGGTTCACACCGGCCTTCTTGCAGGCGTCGATGTATTTCGCCGACGTCCCGAACAACGTGACCTTCTCGTCCTGCGCATAATCGAACAGCACGTCGGGCTTGGGCGCGAACGGCGAACCGTCCCACAGGATCAGGGTGGCACCGGCGCCGATACCGGACACCAGCCAGTTCCACATCATCCAGCCAAGCGTCGTGAAATAGAACACACGGTCGCCGTCACGCACGTCGCTCTGCAGCCGATGCTCCTTCAGATGCTGGAGCAATGTGCCACCGCCGCCATGCACGATGCATTTCGGCACGCCGGTCGTGCCGGACGAATAGAGAATATAGACCGGGTGGTTGAACGGCACGCGGGTGTAGGTCGACGGCTTCGCGCTGAAGTCCTTCAGGAAGGCAGCGAGCGTCGTGGCGCGCGGCACCCTGGCGGCGACCGCCTCGGCGGTCTTCAGATAGGGGACGATCACGACCTTCTGCGCAGTGGGCAATTGCCCAGCGATCGCGGCGAGCCGTTCGGTGAGATCGATAGACTTGCCGTTATACCAGTAGCCGTCGACGGCAATGAATACCTTGGGCTCGATCTGGCCGAAGCGGTCGAGCACGCCGCGCTCGCCGAAGTCCGGCGAACAGGACGACCAGATCGCACCGAGCGAGGTGACCGCCAGCATCAGCCCGACCGATTCAGGCAGGTTCGGCAGCATCGCCGCGACGCGATCGCCCTTGCCGACACCCGCCGCCGCGAGCGCCTGTTGCGCCCGCGACACGAAGGCCTGCAGGTCGTCCCATGACCAGCGATAGGACACCTTGTCCTCGCCACGGAATACCAGCGCGTCGCCGGGTCCCGTCTTGCGCAGCAGGTTCTCGGCGAAATTGATCTGCGCGTCCGGAAAGAACTGCGCGCCCGGCATCTTGTCGCCGTCGATCAGAAGGCGCATGCCCGCGGCAGCGCCCTTGTCGCCGATCACCCCGCAGAAGTCCCAGACCATGTCCCAGAACAGGTCGGGATGGGCCACCGACCAGGCATGCAACTCCTTGTAGGACGTCAGCGCAAGGCCGTGCCGGGCATTGACCTGCCGCATGAAATCCATGACCTGCGCCGCCGCAACGCGGTCCGGGCCTGGTGTCCATAACGGTGTGTCATTCATTGCAAATCCCCCTCAGGCCGGCCGAGTGTAACCGGCTCTTCTTGCACGCAAAACAGTCAAGGTCGGGATCGCATTACGCCACGGACAAGTCCACAGGCAGGCCACGAAAGCGTCACAGAGCGATGGTCATTGGTTGGCGCACACGGTTGCACCTCCCGACCCATGGCCCGTATAGTTCGGCCGCCTCGAAACCGGAAAACATGACGTTGTCAGCGGTCACTGGCTTCAAACGCCTGGCTTTAGCAGTAGGCGCCCTGATTCTGGGCGTATTCGGTGCGCTGGCGATCGTTTCCGTCCTGATCCCGAAGGACCAGGTGCGCGAAGCCGTGAAGTCGGAGATCCGGTCCGCGACCGGTCTCGACCCGTTGCTGCGCGGCGACGTATCGGTCTCCCTGTTTCCCTACGGCCAGGTCACGCTGACCGATGTCGCACTCGGCGATGGCGAGGGTGAGGGCGAGCCGCCGTTGCAGGCTGCGGGCATTGTCGCACGTCTCAGCTTCCTGCCGCTGCTGATGGGACG
>JAEWHY010000495.1 GCA_023387555.1 Pseudomonadota bacterium | reverse complement strand
CAACTGGATTCACCTGGAGCGCGGTGAGATTGTGCTGATCGACAGAGACGCGCTCGCTGGCGTCGCTGGCGACAAACGGTAATCCCTATCATCCTTCGAACTGGTGGCTCCGAGGATCAAGAACCATCGGCAGGGCGTCGTCATCGGCGCCGCCCGTCATCTTGCCTGATTCAGGTGGACGCCAGTAGCGTCAACGCCCATGCCGCGAGAACCAGCAGAGCGACCGCATTTCGAACAACGAAGGCAGCGATCACCAGCGCCGGGAACTCAGCCAGCGCGAGAGCGGGCTTTTCTGTCATCACCGGAACTCCACCCGCTACCAGACGACGAGGCCGCATTCGACCGGATCGGCGTAGCAGCGATCCAGCACATTTCCCTTGATGTATGCCGGGGCGAAATCTCCGCGTCCCGTACCGACCTCCGATTGGGATTCAGGGCTGTGCGGGCCGGGCGCCATGGCGATTGCTGCACTCAGACCCGCAGCAACGGCCAGGGCGATTGAGGTCTTTCGGATCATCTTACGCCTCCCTTTTATCGAGGTGGGCTAGCAACTGATCCGAAGCTAGGGCGTGAACGGACCTTTCGAATGTGAGCGAAGTCACACTCCAACCTTCAGGCACTCACATGCGCGTGAACTTGCGCCACGGATGCCCGGGACCTGGCCGTAAATTGCCAACGAGCCACACGGCGGATCGCAGCGTCACGACGATAAGCGGCGACCGGGTTCTACGAGGGAAGCTCATGGACCCTCCCCGACCGGCCAGTGTCCGACATCCTGAGGGTAACGATCGCATTCAAGGTCGGATGGCCAGCGCTTCAGCCAGTCTCGGGCAACAATCCGCCCCTCCGCACGCAACGTCTCGATCAAACCGCGGCTGCGATTGAATTTGGTCGAATAACGCAACTTGGCGCATGTGTCCGGATGCATCTTGATCGTGCGGATTGTGACTTCTTCGTAGTGTCTCGTGAGAAAGTCCGGGTAATCCGGATTGATTCGGATCTGCCCGACTTCATACCACCGCAACAAGTTCATGTGCGCGATGAAATCCAGCTCCTTGTTGAGAGCCAGATTGCCCATCAGTTCATTCTGCCGGTCTTCAATTTCAGCATGGGAGCGGGGCTCGCGTCTGGTCTGCTGAGGATTGATGCGGATGACCCAGATTTCGTTGGGCATATATTCTTTGCTGACGCCCTCCCAAAACTCCCGGATCGGCGGGTTCAGCGAATAAAGCCCGTCCCAGTAGCAACGATCACCGATCTGCTCTGCCTCGCGCAATTCGGGCAGTGTCCCCGATGCCGCGACCCCCTTCATGCACAATTTGCGCCGCTCCCGCCAAATCCGCTCGGGCAACCTGATTGGTCCGAGGCGCGCGTTCTGGATCGGATCGGACATATTGCACTGCGAGTCAAACACCGTTTCGATGCCATTCAACACATCCGTCGCGCCAATCAGAAGCCGCGTATCGAGGGCGTCCCATTCCACGCTCTCGAATTCAGGGCACGCCTGATCGAGCAAATCAGCGAGATCGAAGTATTCCTGGCGCACGCCAAGGAACGGCAGCGCCGCCATCACCGCATGAGATATGACGCCGCGTGGATTCATTTTTACGACCGGCAATGTCAATCCGAGGATCGGAGTTTCAATCTCACGCATTTTGAAGGCCGAGTAGGCCGCAAAATTCAAAAGTCTTTCGGCCAGACCGATGGCGGCAAAGGATTCCCAGAAGCTTCGAAGACACTCGCGGGCCTCCCGAGGCGAGCCGACACGCCCGTTCTTTTGCGCAAGCCCATACCATACCATCAGCGCACAAAGCGCACCGGCCGACGTGCCGCTTATGCCAATGAGTTGGAAGCGCTGTCGTTGTTCGAGATCCTTCAGGATTTCGCCCAGAACGCCCACAGCAAACGCGGCGTGTATTCCCCCGCCTTGACAGGCTATCGCTACTTTCTTTGGCCCGGTCTGTTGATCTGCCTGGCCGGCAGAATGGCTTACTGCATCCTTGCCCATGGCTGCCCCCGAGCGCCCAAGCCACCTCGTTGCAGGGTAACACTTTCATTGGCTTTTGCACTGGTGACGCGTCTGGAGCCGCAGCGCGATCAATTAGATGAAGACCCGACGGTCAGGCGCAGGATCGCAATAGGCGGGCTTCACGAAAGCGTGCTCACAGTGGCTGACCAGAATACCGCTCCATTTGCGTTGCTCTAGCAAGTCGCTCGTCATCCCGCGTGACGAAACCAAACACTCAGCGGACGTTACAGGCGCTCTCGGTCATTGGGGCCGCAGGGAGGGAGTAAGATCATAATTCCAAACGGTTCCTCCCTTCGCGACTCGGTAACCGATGCTGGACTAAACACGCGCAGCTTTCGTAATATGATTGACTTCTGGCTGTGATTTTTCCCGGCAGAACTCTTGGTCCGGCGCAGCGCAGATCGCCGCGAACTCGCCGTCGAGTTCCCAACGCCGGGTTACTCCTCCTGCAGACGCGGTTCACGCTGTAACCCCAAGAGGGAGTTGCTGCGATGCTGCCAATTGAAGACTGGCTCAAATCGATCGGGCTGTCGGAATACACGCAACGATTCGCCGACAACGCCGTAGATCTTTCGGTCGTCCGCGACCTGACAGAACAGGACCTCAAGGATCTCGGCGTTCTGCTGGGTCATCGTCGCAAGATCATGCGTGCCATTGCGGACCTGAACGGCGGCACGATTGGGACCGCCCAGACATCCACCAGGCAACGCATCGAGGCCGAGCGTCGTCACCTCACGTTGATGATCGGAGACCTGGTCGGCTCGACAGCGCTGTCGGCAAAGCTCGATCCCGAAGATCTGAGCGCAGTGATGGATGCCTATCACGACGTGTGCGCGCGCATTGTGCTGGCGCACGAAGGTTTTATCGCGGATTTCCGTGGAGACGGCATCGTGGCGTATTTTGGCTATCCGCGCGCACACGAAGACGATGCTGAAAGAACCGTGCGGGCGGCTCTCGAAATCGTCAGCGCGGTCGAGCGATTGGCAACGCCGGCACCCGAGCCGCTCGCGGTGCGGATCGGCATCGCAACGGGTCTCGTGGTCGTCGGCGACAGCACTCTTGAAGGCGCGCTGTGGCAGCATGGCGTGGTCGGAGATACGCCCAACCTCGCGGCCAGGTTACAGACCTTCGCAAAGCCCGGCGCCGTCATCATCTCTGCATCCACACGCCGCCTCATTGGCGATCTGTTCCAGTTGCGCGATCTCGGCCCCCAGACAATCAAGGGCTTTGTCGAGCCGGTTGGAGCGTGGGAGGTCGAGGGCCTGTCGGACGCCGAAAGCCGGTTCGAAGCGGTGCACAGAAGACCCCTGAGCGACCTGTTCGGCCGCGAGAACGAGATCAGGTTTTTGCTGGAACGCCAACGCCTGGCGTTCAAAGGCGAAGGGCAGATCGTTTTGCTCTCCGGTGAGC
>JAEWHY010000451.1 GCA_023387555.1 Pseudomonadota bacterium | reverse complement strand
TCTCGATCGACGCGCAAGCGAATACGCAACTCGCAGTGACCACGGCCGCGGCCGAGAAAGTCTATCGCGCCATCGATGCACCATCGCGGTTTGCGGTCCGGCTTTCGGTTGGCGAAGGCGCCCGGCTTCGCTGGCTGCCGCAGGAGATGATCCTGTTCGATGACGCGAGGCTCGATCGCTCGATCGAGGCCGATGTGGCGGAGGGCGGCGAACTGGTGCTGGTGGAGTCGACGATTTTCGGCCGCTCCGCCATGAAGGAAGTGGTGCGCCGTGGCGCTCTCGTCGATCGCTGGCGCGTCCGCCTTGGCGGGACGCTGGTCTTCGCTGACACACTGCGCCTTGCCGGCGACATCACCGAATTTCTCGCGCGGCCGGCGGCGGGGGGCGGCGCCACCGCGTTTGCGACCGTCGTGATCGCGCCCGCCGACGAGTCGCTCGCGGAGCGCGCGCGCGATATTCTCTCCCAATGTGCCAGCGAATCGGGGGTCTCTGCATGGAACGGCATCGCGGTCGTGCGCCTTTGCGCGAAAGACGCGGCGCTATTGCGGCGCGACCTCGTCTTTCTTCTCAATCATCTGTGCGGGAGCCTGCCGCGGCTGTGGGCGAGTTGAGACCGCAATTGCTGCGGCTCATCGGTGCCGGGCTTCGCAAATGACGGGGGGCGTTCCGAAGTCATTGCCCGCACCCCCGCAACTGCCAGACCGCACGATCCTTGGGATCGTTGCGGCTTACGCAGTCGTATTCGTTCTGTTCGGGCTGCTGGTCGATGGTCCCGCAGCGGTGCTGCGGGGCCTGATCGAAATCGTCACCACGCGCGATGCGCTCCTGACCGATTATTTTGGCGCGGGAGGCATGGGCGCGGCTTTCGTCAATGCCGGTCTCCTCACGCTCGCGGCGGCCTTCATCTACCACAAGTCCGCCGCCAAAATGTCCGGCGCCGCCGTCGCCTGCCTGTTTCTGGTGTTCGGCTTCGGCCTGTTCGGAAAGAACCTGCTGAATGTGTGGTTCATCGTTCTCGGCGTGTTCCTGTATTCCAGGTTCAAGGGCGAGACATTCGCCACCCATATCAACACCGCGTTCTTCGGCACCGCGCTCGCGCCGATCTTTTCCGAAATCGCGTTCAGCACCGCGCTGCCTTTTGCCATCGGCCTTCCGCTCGGCGCCGTGACCGCGACGGTCATCGGCTTCATTCTGGCGCCGGCGGCGGCCCAGTTGTTCAAGGCGCATATGGGCTTCAGCCTGTACAACATGGGCTTCACCGCCGGCATCATCGGCGTGCTGGTCGTCGCGCTCTACAAGTCATACGGCTTCGTTCCCGATCCGGTGATGATCTGGACCTCCGGAAACAACCGGCTGCTGGGCGGATTTCTGGCCGCAGTGTTCCTGTCGATGGCGGTGGCGGGATATCTGCTCGACCGCAACGTCATCGCGCGCCTGTTGCAAATCATGCGCGAGCCGGGGCAGGCGCCCTCCGATTATATCGCGCTCGCCGGCTTCGGCCCGGTTCTGCTCAACATGAGCCTGACCGGCGCGATCGGCATGATCTATGTCCTTCTGGTCGGCGGCGATCTCAACGGGCCGGTCATCGGCGCGATTTTCACCATTGTCGGCTTTGCCGCTTACGGCAAGCATCCCCGAAACATCTGGCCGATCATGCTCGGCGTCCTTCTGGGCTCGATCGCCAAGCCCTGGGGCGCTGCGGATCCCTCGGGACTGCTCGCGGCGCTGTTCGGTACGACGCTGGCGCCGATCGCCGGCCGCTTCGGATGGCATTGGGGCGTGGTCGCCGGCTTCGTGCATTCGTCCGCGGCGCGCAGTGTCGGCGCGATTCACGGGGGGCTGAATTTGTACAACAACGGCTTTGCCGCGGGCATCGTTGCTTCGGTTCTGGCCGCGGTCATCATCAGCGTTCAGGCCGGGCGGACGAAAGCGCAGGCCGCGCAACAGCCCAAAGCGGACAACGACGAGGCCTGACCGCGCGGCTGTGCACGCCGCCTATTTGTCCGCGCTCTTGTTGTCCGCGCTCTTGGCGGACGGTGTCTTGAGCGCGAGGCGGGGCAACAGAAACATCCAGGACACCAGCACGAACGGCGCGGTCAGCGCCGGAACGGCGAGCGGCGTGAGCGCCACATTCATGGCCGCCTGCGTGACCACGGTGAATGCGGTCCCGAAGGCCGCATAAACTGTCACGCCAGGGCTCGGCCGCTCGAACAGGGTCCCGAGCGTGATCGCGGTGAGCACAGGGCTGAAGCCGAGAAGCCCGCCGGTGATCAGGTCGCTCTCGGCGCCGAAAAGATGCGCGGTCGCGACGGCAAGGGCCGCGCCCCCGACCGCAAACGCCGCTGCCGCGCGCGAGCTGACGAGAAGCCCGGCAATGAACAGCAGGGCCGCGATGCCGTCCGCTTTCAGGAATACTTGCGAGATGCTGAGAAACACGCCCTTAACCAGTCCGACGAGATCAAGCGGGTCGGTCGGATAGGGTTGGTAGGCGCCCACCACGGCGCCGGTGGGGAGCGCACTCCCGTTGAGGCCGGCAAAGCCATAGCTCGCCAGCAGCATGAGCCACGTCACAAGGACGAAAGGCGCTGTCAGCGCCGGCAATCCCCACGGCTTGAGCACATGAAACGCGGCGAGTGTCGCAATGACCGAGACGGCCGCGCCGAACACGACATAGATCCACAGCAGCGCGCCCGGCTCGATGAAGGTGCCAAGTGCGAGGCCGACAAGGGTCGCGTTGTAGCCATACAGGCCGGCTTTCAACTCATCCGGATCGACGCGAAGCCATTGCGCCGTCAGGGTTGCGACGACGACGGCGACGATGGTGGCGACCGCCAGATGATACGCGCCGTTCGTGTAGGAGGCCCAGACGATGGCGGCGAGAAACAGTGCGCCGGTGAGCGGATTGTTCTGCAGCATGACCTGCGCAATCCCGCGCAAGCAGACGTCGGCGAACCAGTAACCGGATGATGACCTGCATCGATCTGTCCACCAGTTCATAGAATGCTCTCCCGCAGCGTGCTTGCAATCGATCCACTAAGTCTGCAACAATTGCAATACGTGCGCGGATGATTGAATGACCAACAGCGCGATGTGACTTTGGTGCTCAATGCCGCGCGCCCTGCGGTTAAGGACGGATCGAAAGGCTCGTAATGCTTCTGACACCGCGCGAAAAGGACAAGCTGTTGATCGCTATGGCTGCGATCGTGGCGCGCCGCAGGCTTGATCGCGGGGTCAAGCTCAATCATCCCGAGGCGGTGGCGCTGATTACCGATTTTCTCCTGGAAGGCGCCCGCGACGGCAGGAGCGTTTCCGAGCTGATGCGGGACGGCGCTCACGTGCTGACGCGCGATCAGGTGATGGACGGCATTCCCGAAATGATCCACGACATCCAGGTCGAGGCCACCTTTCCGGACGGTACCAAGCTCGTGACCGTGCACGAACCGATTCGCTGAGGAGATCAGATGAAAGCGGTGTTGGCTGTTGCAGTGTCGATGCTGCTTTCACTGAACGCGGCGAAGGCGCACGACGATCCGCTGGACAAGCTGCCGCCCGCGGAGCGCGATGCATGGATCGCGATGGGAAGCCGCGTTCATGGCGGCTTCGGTTCGCTGATCGCGCTTGGCATCCGCATCGGACATGATGCCCTGCATGCGCTCAACGCGAAGCCGCGCGACGTCGATGTGACCTATTACAGCGCCGCGCAGGCGCCGTGCCCGTGTGTCGTCGACGGCATCCTGGTCGCGACCTCGGCCTCGCCCGGGCAGCAATCGCTTCGCGTGGCGTCCGAACCTGCCGGTTCAGGCGAGTTCGGCCGGGCAGTGATCCGCCACAAGACGACAGGCGCGACGGTCGAATATTCCATCCCGATGAGCGCCGGTCCGCTGTTTCGCGATCTCAACAAGCTGCCGGTGATCGCGCGCTGGGACGGCATCATGAAGGCGCCGGAACAGACCATCTTTATTCGTACGCAGAGCAAGTCCTGACATTCGTGGACGCAGTCGGAGACAACCAATGAAAAGATCGATCCTGCCGGCCGGCGCGTGGCTGACCATCATGACGCTGCCTGCGTTTGCGCATCCCGGACACGGGTCTTCGGACGGCTTCCTGTCGGGCTTCTTTCATCCGTTCACGGGCCTCGATCATCTGCTGGCGATGGTGGCCGTCGGCGTCTGGGCGGCGATGCGGGGCGGGGCGGCGATGTGGGTCTGGCCTGCGGCCTTTGTCGGTGCGATGGCCGCGGGCTTTGCATTGGCGGTGCACGGCGTGGTGTTGCCGTTCTCCGAGCCGATGATCCTGGCCTCGCTGATCGGCCTCGGCCTTGTCATCATGCTCGGGATCCAGATGCCGGCCGCGGCGGGTGCTGCGATGATCGCCGTGTTCGGGCTGTTCCATGGCTATGCGCATGGCATCGAGATCATCGGCTTGGCCCTGCCATTCGCGGCCGGTTTCATCACCGCCAGCATTCTGCTCCACGGCACCGGCATGACCGCGACCGTGCTGGCACGCGAGGTCCGGATGACGCTGCCCCTGCGGGCCGCCGGCGGCGCGATCGCGCTCGCCGGACTGGTCCTGCCGATGCTGGAGTATCTGAAATGATCCCCGGCGAAATTCTGGTCAAGGATGGCGACATCGAACTGAATGCCGGCCGCGAGACGGTCGTTCTGTCGGTGTCGAACACCGGCGATCGGCCGATCCAGGTCGGCTCGCACTATCATTTCGCCGAAACCAATCCGGCGCTGGAGTTCGACCGCAACAAGGCGCGCGGCATGCGCCTCGATATTGCGGCCGGCACTGCGGTGCGGTTCGAGCCGGGCCAAACCCGCGACGTGCAACTCGTTGCTTTCGACGGAAAGCGTGAGGTCTACGGTTTCCGCGGCGAGGTGATGGGGAAGCTGTAGCGGAACGGATGATGGCGGTGCGATCCGCAAACCAGGTCGAGATCGGTGTGGTGCTGCAGGGCGGCGGCGCGCTCGGCGCCTATGAATGCGGCGGGATGATCGCCTTGCTCGAGCTGATGGACGAGGCCGAGGCGGCCGGTTGCGCCCCGACGCTGCGCGCCGTGAGCGGCGTGTCGATCGGCGCCGTCAACGCCGCCTGCATGGTCGGTGCGGCGGATCGCGCGGATGCGCGGCGGCGTCTCAATGCCTTGTGGGATGACTTCACGTTGCACGCGCCGGAATTCTGGCCGCAGCAGGCGCAGCGCGACCTGTCGCTGTTCGGGCTTCCGGGCTTCTATCTGCCGCGGTTCGATCTCGCCGGCTTCGGGAGCTGGACGGCCTATTACAACACGCGACCGCTGCTGCGAACCTTGAAGCGCCACGTCGATTTCGCCGCGATCAACGCCAGCGACACGACCTTCGTCATCACCGCGGTCAATGTGGAGCGCGGCGAGCTGGAGCGGTTCTGCAATCGCAGGCTTGGAGCCGACGAGCCTAGCCCGATCACGCCGAAGCATGTTCTTGCCAGCGGCAGTCTGCCGCCGCAATTCCCCTGGACCGAGATCGACGGGAGGCTCTACTGGGATGGCGGCCTCGTCGACAATGCGCCGCTCGGCGACGCGATCGATGCCTTTTCCGCCGATCCCGCTGTGACCTGCATCCTGGTCGTGTTCAACCTTTATCCGCTGCAGGCGGCCCGGCCGCGCTCGCTTGCCGATGTCGAGGACCGGATGCATGAACTCAGCCTCGGCAATCGCCTGCGGCAGGATCGCCGTGCCGCCGAGCGGATCAACGATCTGATCGAGACCATCGAGGAGCTTGCGGCGCGTGCCCGTCCGGATTCGATCGGTCCGGAATTGCAGCGCCGCATCGATCGGGCGCGCCTGTGCAAATCCGTCCGTATCGTCGATATCGACGTGCAAGGCGCCCACGAGAGTGGCGCCCATGAGAGTGGCGCCGGTGACGGCGATCAGCATTCCACCGACGGCCAGTTCGGCCTGCGGGACTTTTCGCGCGGCACGGTGCGCCGTCGCCGCGAGGAAGGCTACCGCATCGCCCGCACCCGTCTGTCCCCGATCTTCGCAGGCCTGCGGTCTGCGACACCCCCGCAACAGCGTCAAGCAACGCACTAGAGTGTCCCGGAGCATCGCATGGCCACGAAAATCTCCCGCGCCGTCTATGCCGGCATGTTCGGCCCCACGACCGGCGACCGCGTTCGGCTGGCCGACACCGACCTCATCATCGAGGTCGAAAAGGATTTCACCGTCTACGGCGAGGAGGTGAAATTCGGCGGCGGCAAGGTGATCCGCGACGGCATGGGGCAGTCGCAGCTGACCAACCAGCAGGGCGCGGTCGACACCGTCATCACCAACGCGCTCATTCTCGACCACTGGGGGATCGTCAAGGCCGATGTCGGCCTCAAGGACGGCAGGATCCATTCCATCGGCAAGGCCGGCAATCCCGACGTGCAGCCGGGCGTGACGATCATCGTCGGGCCGGGCACCGAGGTGATCGCGGGCGAAGGCAAGATCCTCACTGCCGGCGGCTTCGACACGCACATCCATTACATCTGCCCGCAACAGGTCGACGACGCGCTGACCAGCGGCGTGACCTCGCTGCTGGGCGGCGGCACCGGGCCCGCGCACGGCACCCTCGCCACCACCTGTACGCCGGGGCCCTGGCATATCGCCCGCATGATCCAGGCCGCGGACGCCTTTCCGATCAATCTCGGTTTCGCCGGCAAGGGCAACGCCTCGCAGCCTGCGGCGCTGGAGGAGATGATCGAAGGCGGCGCCTGCGCACTCAAGCTGCATGAGGACTGGGGCACGACGCCGGCCGCGATCGACACCTGTCTTTCCGTTGCCGACGACTACGACATCCAGGTGATGATCCACTCCGACACGCTGAACGAAAGCGGCTTCGTCGAGGATACGATCAAGGCGTTCAAGGGCCGCACCATTCACGCCTTCCACACCGAGGGCGCGGGTGGTGGACATGCGCCCGACGTCATGAAGGTGGCGGGGCTTAGCAACGTGCTGCCGTCCTCGACCAATCCGACACGGCCGTTCACCAAGAACACCATCGACGAGCATCTCGACATGCTGATGGTGTGCCACCATCTCGACCCGTCGATCGCCGAGGACCTCGCCTTTGCCGAGAGCCGGATCCGGCAGGAAACGATTGCGGCGGAGGACATCCTGCACGACATCGGCGCGCTTTCGATGATGTCGTCGGACTCCCAGGCCATGGGCCGGATCGGCGAGGTCGTCATCCGCACCTGGCAGACCGCCGACAAGATGAAGCGGCAGCGCGGCCGCTTTCCGGAAGAGACGGGCGACAACGACAATGCGCGGGTCAAGCGCTATGTCGCCAAATACACCATCAACCCGGCGATCGCGCATGGCGTCTCGGAGGTCATCGGCTCGATCGAGAAGGGCAAGATGGCCGACCTCGTTCTGTGGTCGCCGGCCTTTTTCGGCGTGAAGCCGGACATGGTGATCAAGGGCGGAATGGTCGTCACGGCGCTGATGGGCGATCCCAACGCATCGATCCCGACCCCGCAACCGGTGCATTACCGGCCGATGTTCGGCGCCTACGGCCGGGCGCTGACGGCGACGTCCGTGGTGTTCGCCTCGCAGGCGGCGGTGCATTCGGGGCTCGGCAAGAAGCTCGGCATCCAGAAGGACCTCGTGGCGGTGAAGAACACCCGCGGCGGCATCTCGAAAAAGAGCATGATCCACAACGGCGCGACGCCGAAGCTGGACATCGATGCCGAAACCTACGAGGTGCGCGCCGACGGCGAGTTGCTGACCTGCGAGCCCGCCGATGTGCTGCCGATGGCGCAGAGGTATTTTCTGTTCTGATGTCTTGTCGTCCCCGCGAAGGCGGGGACCCATAACCGCCGCCGGTGGTTATGGGTCCCGGCTCGCGCTTCGCTTGGCCGGGACGACCGCGTAGAATGATCGCATGCACCGTGTCTCTTCTGTTTCCCCCGCCGGCGCCTGGAGCGCCGCGACCGCCATCGACCGCGTCACGCTTGATGCCGATGACCGGCAGCGCCGCCGCATCGTGCTGACCGGGGAGAATGGCACCCGAGTCCTGCTGGATTTCGATAAGCCGGTGACGCTCCGCGATGGCGACGGCCTCGTTCTGGAGGACGGCTCGGCGGTGCTGGTCAGCGGTCTGCCGGAACCCCTCGCGGAGATTGCGGCGTCATCGCCGCACGAATTCGTGCGTCTTGCCTGGCATCTCGGCAATCGCCACACCGACGTGCAGATCACCGGCGGACGCATCCGGATCCGCCGCGATCATGTGCTCGAAGAGATGCTGCGCGGGCTTGGTGCCGTGGTGACGACCATCGCGGCGCCGTTCGATCCGCAGGAGACGGTGCCGCACAGCCACGCGCACGGTCATGGTCACGATCATGATCACGGCCATGCTCATGGTCATGGGCATCATCATCACCACCACCATCATGGCCACGACCATGAGCGGTGAGCCCGAGACGCCGCCGCGCGCTCACCTCCCCCCTTGCGGGGGAGATAGACCGCTTGAGCGAAGCCAATCCCTCTACCGCCTCATGGCGTGGCTCTCGCCGTCGTTTCCGGTCGGCGCATTCTCGTATTCCAGCGGCATCGAATGGGCGGTGGAGGCGGGCGACATCAAGGATGCGCCGACGCTCACGGACTGGCTGTCCCTGATGATGAGCGACGGCGCGGGCTTCTGCGATGCGGTGCTGTTCGTGCAGGCGCATCGCGCGGTGTGCAGCGGCGACACGGCGCTGTTGCGCGAGGTCGCCGAACTCGCCGCCGCCTTCTCGCCAACGAAAGAGCGGCACCTCGAGACGACCGCGCAGGGGCGCGCCTTCGTCACGGCCGTGGGTGCGGCATGGACTTGCGACGCGCTCGACATGCTGGCCCGCACCTGGGACGGCCCGGTCGCCTATCCGGTGGCGGTCGGCACTGCATGCGCGGGACATGGCATTGGCGCGGACCTGGCGCTGCCGGCATTCCTGCATGCGGTGGCGGCGAACTGGATTTCCGCGGGCGTGCGGCTGATCCCGCTTGGACAGACCGACGGCCAGCGCGTGCTCGCGCGGATGGAGACGGTCATCGCTGCGACATCGGCGCGGGCGCTCGACGCTTCGCTGGGCGACATCGGCGGAGCCGCGCTGCGGGCCGATCTCGCCAGCATGAAGCACGAGACGCAATACACGCGATTGTTTCGCTCATGAGCCTTGGTCCGATTGCCGGATCGGATGAAGTTCGTGCCCGTCCATCAAGAGAGGAACATCAACACGGATGTCTGGCGTAAAAGGGTTTGACTACATCGTCGTCGGTGCCGGCTCGGCCGGTTGCGTCCTCGCCAACCGGCTGAGCGAGGATCCAAATGCGACGGTGCTGCTGCTGGAGGCGGGCGGTCGCGACATCGACCCGCTGATCCATATTCCGATCGGGCTCGGCAAGATTCACGAGAAGCGCCTGCATGACTGGGGTTATCGATCCGAACCCGAACCGCATCTGGGCGGGCGCCGGATCGATCTGCTGCGGGGCAAGGTGCTCGGCGGCTGTTCCTCGATCAATGTGATGACCTTCACCCGCGGCCATCGCGGCGACTTCGACGGCTGGGCGCAGAAGGGCGCGCGCGGCTGGTCGTTCGACGATGTGCTTCCGTATTTCAATCGCGCGGAGACCTGGAGCGGCGAGGCCGGGGAGTGGCGCGGCGATCGCGGTCCGGTCGGCGTGAAATATGGTGAAACCGACGATCCGCTCACCGATGCCTGGATCGCGGCCGGCGGAGCCGCCGGTTTTCCGGTGGTGAAGGACTATAACAACGGCGACATGGAAGGCTTCGGCCGCGGCCAATATTCGATCCGCAACGGCCGGCGTTGTTCGACCGCGACCGCCTATCTGAAGCCGGCGCGGCATCGCCGCAATCTCACGGTCGAAACCAATGCACTGGCAACGCGGATCCTGCTGGACGGAACGCAAGCCCGGGGCATCGAATATCGCAAGGCGGGAAGGCTGCATCGCGCGCAGGCGTCGGGCGAAGTGATCCTGTGCGGCGGAGCAATCAACACCCCGCAATTGCTGATGCTGTCCGGCATCGGCCCGGCCGCGCATCTGCGCGAGACCGGCATCGACACATTGGTCGATCTGCCGGTCGGACAGAATCTGCAGGATCATCCGGCGGTGATGCTGTTGTGGACGCGTCCGCAAGGCGGGCCATTCCGCGAGGTGATGCGCTTCGACCGAATGGTCGCGAGCCTCGCGCAGGCCTATGTGTTCGGCAAAGGGCCGGCCACGGTTGTCCCCGGCGGCCTGCATGCCTTCATCAAGACCCGTCCGGAATTGGCGGTGCCCGACATCGAGTTCATGTTCCGGCATACGCCTGACGGAGCGCATCTGTGGTTTCCGATGCTCAAGGCCGCCTATGCCGACGGCTTTGGAATCCGGCCGACGCTGTTGCATCCGGAGAGCCGTGGCGAAGTCCTGTTGCGGTCGGCCGACCCGGCCGATCCGGTGCGGATCGTGTGCAACTTCCTCACCACGCAGAACGACATCGAGACGTTGCGCAACGGGGTGAAGCGGGCGCGCGACATTGCCGGCCAGGCTCCGCTCGATCCGTTCCGCGGCGAGGAAGTGGCGCCCGGTCGCAAGGCCGCGTCGGATGCCGAGATCGACGGCTGGATCAGGCAGACGGTCGCCAGCGCGCAGCATCCGTCCTGCACCTGCGCCATGGGCGGACAGCCGACGAGCGTGCTCGATCCGGAGTTGCGGGTGCGCGGCATCGAGCGGTTGCGCGTGGTCGATGCATCGGCGATGCCCGACATCACCTCGTCGCATCTGAATGCGGCGGTGATCATGATGGCGGAAAAGGCCTCGGACATGATCCGGCAGCGGCAGCCGTTGCCACGGCTGGAAACCGTCAGCGCGGCGGCGTAACAATGCGATGGATCATGACACGGCAATCGCAACCAAACGTCCGCTGGACCTGGAAGGCATCGAGCAAGTGATGACAAAAAATCCCCACGGCCCCCTGCGTGTCGGCGTCGGCGGTCCGGTCGGCTCCGGCAAGACCGCGCTGATGGACCTCCTGTGCAAGCGGCTGCGCGAGCGCTACGACATCGCCGCGATCACGAATGACATCTACACCAAGTGGGACGCCGAATATCTGGTGCGCTCCGGTGCGCTTGAGGCCGAGCGCATCGCCGGCGTCGAGACCGGCGGCTGCCCGCATACCGCGATCCGCGAGGATGCCTCGATCAACCTCGCGGCGGTTGCCGACATGCGCAAGCGGTTTCCCGATCTCGATCTGGTGCTGATCGAATCCGGCGGCGACAATCTCGCCGCGACCTTCTCGCCGGAACTGGCCGACCTGACGATCTACGTCATCGACGTTGCTGCGGGCGACAAGATCCCCTCGAAGGGCGGGCCCGGCATCACGCGGTCCGATCTTCTGGTCATCAACAAGATCGATCTCGCGCCGTATGTCGGCGCCTCGCTCGAGGTGATGGATCGCGACGCGAAGAAGATGCGCGGGCAGCGGCCTTTCGTGTTCGCCAACATGCGGGAAGGCAAGGGCGTCGACGAGATCGCCCGCTTCATCGAGGAAAAGGGCGGGTTGGGGGTTTGAGGTTAGGCCCCGCACGGTTTGCCGTCATGCCCGGGCTTGACCAGGGCATCCATCTTCTGCGTAAAAATGGGCGTTCTTAATCGATGGATTGCCGGGTCAAGCCCGGCAATGACACCGCCGTATGGCACTTTCTCCGCCCATCGCCGCTCTCCTCGCGCAATACCAGGCGCGCAAGCCGGTGCGCATCTGGTCGCTGATCGTCACGCTGTATGGCGATGCCGTGGTGCCGCGTGGCGGCTCGCTGTGGATCGGCTCGCTGATCGAGATCATGGCGCTGTTCGGCATCGATGCGGGCCATGTGCGGACTGCGGTGTCGCGCCTGTCGTCGGATGGCTGGCTGGCCGGCACGAGACGCGGTCGCGCGAGCTATTACCGGCTGACGAAAGGCGGCGAGGCGGAATTCCTGCAGGCGACGCAGCGCATCTATGTCGGCGTGCCGGCGGTAAAAGGCGGTCTCCAGGTCGCGCTGATCGGCCCGGCGGCGACCGACCCGGCACAACTGCGCGCGGCGCTCAAAGCCGCGGGCTATTCCGCCGTGTCGCCGGTCATCCATGCTGGCTTTGCGCCGCTGCCGGCCGAATTGTCCGGCCGCGAAGGGCTTTATGTGATGACGCCGCGCCCGCAGGACCGGCCCCGGCTCGCGGCCGACGCGTTTCATCTCGGCGAGGTCTCGCAGGCCTATCGTGACTTCGTCGTGCAGTTTTCACCGCTTGTCGAAGCGCTCGCCAACGAGGTCTCCGAGGAGGATGCGCTGGTCGCGCGCATCCTGCTGATCCATGCCTTCCGGCGCGTGGTGCTGCGCGATCCGGGACTGCCGGCGGACCTGTTGCCGCCGGACTGGCAGGGCGATGTCGCGCGGGCCCTGGCGGCGCAGATCTATGGGCAGGTGGTCGGGCCTTCGGAACGGTTTCTGGATCGCATGGCACAGAACGAGGAGGGCCCCCTGCAACCGCCGGTCGCCTCGTTCCACAAGCGATTTGCCAGTCCGGACAAAGGGATGCGGTCGAAGGCGTTTAATATTACAGAAAATCTTGACGATTGAATATTCTGTAATATTATATAGCTTCTCAAGACCAAGGATCGGGCGTAACCCGGCAGATGAAGCGGAGAGGCGCTCATGTACACGCAGTCGCTGAACACACGCGAAGCGCATGTTGCCGATGATCCAGTGCGCGAGGCCCGCTTTCAGGCGCGCGTCGATGCCGAGGAAAAGATCGAGCCGAACGACTGGATGCCGGAGGCGTATCGCAAGACGCTGGTGCGCCAGATTGCGCAGCACGCCCACTCCGAAATCGTCGGCATGCATCCCGAGGGCAACTGGATCACCCGCGCGCCATCGCTCAAGCGCAAGGCGGCGCTGCTGGCGAAGGTCCAGGACGAGGGCGGCCACGGCGCCTATCTCTATGCTGCCGCCGAAACGCTCGGCGTGTCGCGCGAGGACCTGGTCGCGCAACTGCTCAACGGCAAGCAGAAATATTCCTCGATCTTCAATTATCCGACGCTGACCTGGGCCGATATCGGCGTCATCGGCTGGCTGGTCGACGGCGCGGCCATCATGAACCAGATTCCGCTGTGTCGCTGCTCCTACGGCCCCTATGCGCGGGCGATGATCCGCATCTGCAAGGAAGAGAGTTTCCATCAGCGTCAGGGCTACGAGATCATGGTCGCGCTCTGCCGCGACGGTACGCCGGAACAGAAGGCGATGGCGCAGGACGCGCTGAACCGCTGGTGGTGGCCGGTGCTGATGATGTTCGGCCCGTCCGACCAGGACTCGCAGCACACCGACAAGTCGATGCGCTGGAAGATCAAGCGCTTCACCAATGACGAGCTGCGGCAGAAATTCATCGATGCCACGGTGCCGCAGGGCCATTATCTCGGGCTGACATTCCCGGACAATGACCTGAAGTTCAATGAGGCCACCGGGCATTGGGAGTTCGGCGAGATCGACTGGGCCGAATTCAAGCGCGTCATCCAGGGCGATGGCCCCTGCAATCGTCAGCGCATGAAGCAGCGCCAGGACGCGACCGAAAGCGGCGCTTGGGTGCGTGAGGCGGCGCTGGCCTATGCACAGAAGCGCAAGGCGCGACGCGAAGCCGCGATGCGCGAAGCGGCGGAGTAGTTTCTTTTCCCTCCCCCCGCGAAGCGGTGGGGAGGGTCGACGCGAACAACGTGAGCGTCGGGGTGGGGGGGCATCCAACTGAACTGAGATGCCCCCCACCCCCGACCCCTCCCCACCACTCGCTCCGCTCGCGGGGGGAGGGGAGAAGAAAGCAGGGACAACGATCATGACCGAACAGAATATCCCGCTCTGGGAAGTCTTCATCCGCAGCCGGACCGGTCTTGCGCATCGGCACGTCGGCTCGGTGCATGCGGCCGATGCGGAGATGGCGCTGCAGAATGCGCGCGACGTCTACACGCGGCGCGGCGAGGGGCTGTCGATCTGGGTGGTGCCGTCGTCGGCGATCACGGCCAGCGATCCGGCCGACAAGGACACATTG
>JAEWHY010000446.1 GCA_023387555.1 Pseudomonadota bacterium | reverse complement strand
AAGCTTAGGGCAGCATCCGGGCTTCCGTATATGGAATGAACAGAATAAGATTTATTCCGGACAGGAATTATTCTGATGGACCGGATCGACTGCCTGCTGGCGTTCGTGCGGGCGATGGAGGGGGGCAGCTTCTCCGCCGCCGCCAAGGAGCTGGGGCTTGGCCAGCCGGCCGTGAGCAAGCGCATCGCGCTGCTGGAACAGGAATTCGGCTCGCAGCTGTTCATGCGCACCACGCGCAAGATGACGCCGACCCGAGAGGCGCATCGTGTCTACGATCTTGCAAGGCAGGTGCTCGGCACCTTCGAGGCGGCGCGCGCCAGCATCCGCGAGGCGCCGGCGCGTCCATCCGGGACGCTGCGGATCAGCGTGCCGTCCTCGTTCGGGCGGCATTACCTGATGCCGATCGTGCGCGATTATGCGCGCGACTATCCCGAGGTGAAGCTCGACCTGCGGTTCAGCGAGCGCACCATCAATCTAGTCGAGGAGGGGATGGAACTGGCGCTGCGCATCGGCCATCTGGAGTCGAGTTCGCTGATGGCGCGGCGCATCGGCACGGTGCGGCGCTATCTGGTGGCGACGCCGCATTACCTGCGCGAGCGCGGCACGCCGCGCACACCGGACGATCTGAGAGATCATCAATGCATTGCCTATGCGCGGCTGGCGCCGGTGAACCAGTGGACCTTCGAATCCGATGACGGCCGCCATGTCGTTGCCGTGTCCGGCGCGGTGATGGTCGATGATGCCGACGCGATGAAGGAGGCGGTGCTGCAGCATCTCGGCATCGCCATCGTGCCGGCGTGGTGCGCGGCCGAGAGCATTGGCCGCGGCCAGATGAAGGCGCTGCTGCCGGACTACGCGGTGGCGTCGATGCCACTGCACGCGGTCTATCCGGAGACGCACTGGATGTCGGCGCGGGCGCGCAGCTTCCTGGATTTCATTATCGCCCGAGCGGAGGCGTTCAATGGATGAGGGGCAATAATCCGCTTGACAGACGTATCATATATGATACAAAAATGTCATTCATAAGGGATTTTGACGAGAGCATTTCATTGGATGTTTTCGGTCGCTTTTTTCAGGACGGGCGCCGGAAATGAGCCGGTGCTTGATTGGTTGCGAAGTTTGAGCCGCGAAGACCGCGCCATTCTCGGAGCCGATCTTCGCACCATACAATTAGGCTTTCCGGTGGGTATGCCGCTGTGCCGGCCGCTCAAGGGTGGCTTGTTCGAAAGCCGGAGCAGCCTCACGGGAAACCGTGAAGCGCGTTTGATTTTCTTTCAGGACGACGAACTGCTGATCGTGGTCGGTGGCTTCATCAAAAAGACCCGCACGACACCGCAGAGCGAACTGGAAAATGCACGCAAGCGGAAGCGCGAATACGAAAAGAACAAACTATAGAAGCCGCGACAGGAATTGAGACATGAGCAAGAAGCAGCATCCCAATGTGGGCTCCTCCCTTGAGGACTTCCTCAATGAGGACGAAGCGTTGGACCGGGCGACTGCGATCGCTGCCAAGCGCGTGCTGGCGTGGCAGTTGCAGGAAGCCATGACCGAAAACAAACTGACCAAAACCGACATGGCAGCACGCATGAAGACTACCCGCGCGCAGCTGGATCGTGTGCTCAATCCCGATGATGGCAACGTCACGATCGAGACCTTGCAGCGCGCGGCGACGGCGGTGGGGCGCAAGCTGCGACTCGAACTGGCATGAGTTGCCCTCCTGCCTCTGCGCGGGGGGGGGAGGCACTAAGCGGGCGGGAACACGCGGCTTGCCCGGCGTCCGGTCTCTCACCATCTAGGAATGCGTGAACGCACCGGGGAGCATCGCCATGGCCCGCGCGCATGACGTCGACGAGTTCCTGAAGGCCGCTGCCGACGAGCAGACGGTGCGCGAGGGATTCTGGCCAAAGCTGGCGCAATTCGCCGGCAAGCTGCCGTTCGCAGAGGACCTGCTGGCGGCCTATTACTGCGCGTTCGACCGCAATACCCCGAACCAGGTCCGGTTCATCCTGCTCGGCGCGCTGGCCTATTTCGTGATGCCTTTCGATGTGGTGCCCGATGTGCTGCCGGTGTTCGGCTTTGCCGACGATGCCGCGATGCTGGCGGCCGCGCTCAAGGCGGTGTCGGATGCGATCCGGCCGGAGCACAGGGACGCGGCGCGGCGCAAACTCACGCCAGCGTGATGGCGGCGCGTCGCCGGACGATCCCGGTCGGCGTTCGCTTGTGCCTGAAAATCCTCACGGATTCGAGTTCGGCGAATCGCGCGCCCGACGTTTGAACCGGTCCCGATGTGGCGGCGACTGATGTGCAGGATGCGATGACCGTATCCCTCACACAGGAGAACCCACCATGTTCCGCAAGACCCTTCTCGGCCTCGCCGCTGCCGCCGCGCTCATCACCACTGCGGTCGCTCCCGCTTCGGCCGGCTATTACGGCGGCTACGGCTACAAGTCCTACGGCTACGGCTATGGCTACAAGTCTTACGGCTACAGCTACAAGCCGTACTACGGCTACCGCTCCTACGGCTACGGTTCGTACTACGGCGGTTACTGATCCCTCTTCGGGTTCACCTGTGTGACCCCGGCGCCGCTCGCGGCCGCCAGCCCGGTCTCCGCAAGGAGGCCGGGTTTTTGCTTTCTTCCCTCTCCTAGCCTTTTCTTACCTCTCCCCGCAAACGGGGAGAGGTAAGCCGAGTATGCGGAGGCGCCGGGTGGCCGGCAAATGCCTCACGGCTTCAAAATCGCCTTGCCCATGATCCGGCGCGCGGCGATGTCCTTCAGCGCCCGCGCGGTGTCGGCGAGCGGATAGACCGCGTGCACATGCGCCGATAATTTGCCGTCGGCGCACCATTGCACGATCTGGCTCATGTTGGCCGCCTCGGCTTCGGGATCGCGCGCAACGAAGGCGCCCCAATGCACGCCGACGATATCGCAGCTCTTGAGCAGCACGAGATTGAGCGGAATTCTCGGGATTTCGCCGGCGGCGAATCCGATCACGAGATAGCGGCCCTCCCAGGCCATCGAGCGCAGCGCAGGCTCGGCATATTTGTCACCGACCGGATCGTAGATCACGTCGATGCCATGCTCGCCGCCGAGCGCCTTCAGCCCGGCGCGCAGATCGCCGGTGCCGTAATTGATGGTCTCGTCGGCGCCGTGCTGTCTGGCGAAGGCGCATTTCTCGTCCGAGGAGGCGCAGGCGATCACGCGCGCGCCCATCAGCTTGCCGATCTCGATCGCGGCAAGGCCGGTGCCGCCGGCGGCGCCCAGCACCGCGAGCGTCTCGCCGGGCTTCAGCCTGGCGCGATCCTTCAGCGCGTGGATGGTGGTGCCATAGGTCACCGAGAGGCCGGCCGCGCGTTCGAGGTCGAGAGTGTCCGGCACCTTCACCACACGCGATGCCTTCTGGACATAAAACTCACGCGCCGCGCCATAGGCGGCATAGCTCATGACCCGGTCGCCCGGCTTGAAGCCGGTGACGCCGGGACCGACCGCATGCACGGTCCCCGCGAATTCCGCCGCCGGGGAGAACGGGAAATCCGGCTTGACCTGATATTTGCCGGCGATCAGCAGCGTGTCGAAGAAATTGAGCGCGGCGGCGGCGACCTTGACCACGACCTCGCCGGTACCCGCTTCCGGTTCGGGCAGGTCGCGCAGTTCGAGATCGTCGGCCGTGCCGTAGCGGCTGCAGATGATGGCTTTCATGTCCAGACTTTCGTGCGGAAGCTGCGGCGCAGACGGCGGCGCAGACTGCGGCGAATGTGCACAACGGGGATAGATGGTAACCGCGCGCCATCACATCGCCGATTTTCACTTATTATTACAAACGCTCGCCTGTGCTAAGCTTTTGCTGGCCATTCCGAATCTCTCTCCGGGTTTCCGCGATGCGCTGTCTGTCTCGACGTTTCCTGTTTTCCTGCTCACTGGCGGCACTGGCTCTGCTTGCGGCGGGTGCCGTGACCGGTCCGGTCCGTGCGCAATCGGCCGCCCAGCTGCTCGGCGAGTTCGGCGACTGGGGCGCCTACACCGCGGCGCCGGGCGGCAAGAAGGTCTGCTTCGCGCTGGCGAAGCCGACGGCGTCCGAGACCAATCCGCCGAATCGCCCCCGCGACCCGGCCTGGTTCTTCGTGTCGACGCGTCCGTCCGAGAAGGTGCGGGAGGAGGTCTCGGTGATCTTCGGCTATCCGCTCAAGGCCAACAGCGACGCGAGCGTGGAGATCGGCTCAACCAACTTCGCGATGTACACGCAGAACGACGGCGCCTGGGTGAAAAATGCCGCCGAGGAGGCGCGTCTGGTCGAGGCCATGCGCCGGGGCGCCGAAGTTACGGTGAAGGGCGAATCCAGCCGCGGCACGCGGACGATCGACAAGTTCTCCCTGAAGGGAGTGGCGCAGGCGCTGGACCGCGCCGCGCAGGAATGCAGGTAGGGGGCGTGTCATTCCGGGGCGCTGCCACGAAGGCAGCGAACCCGGAATCCATCACCAGCGCCGGGAGTCTGGATTCCGGGCCCGCGCCTTTCAGGCGCGTCCCGGAATGACGAACTTCATTATGGCGCCCGGCTCCCCTATATACCGGCCATGACCGCAGCTCCTGCCCTAGCCCCGCTCGAGAAGACCGCGCTCGAGGTCTATGTCGCGCCCGCCAAGCCCTCGCTGGTCGGCGCCTCGCGCGCGCAACTGGCCGACATGCTCGGCGGCGTCGGTGTCCCCGAGCGCGAGCGCAAGATGCGCGCGCAGCAGATCTGGCACTGGCTGTATGTGCGCGGCGCCACCGATTTCGGCAGCATGACCAGCATTTCGAAGGATGTGCGGGCCGTCCTCGAACGGCATTTCACGCTCGACCGCCCCGAGGTCGTGACCGAGCAGGTCTCGACCGACGGCACGCGCAAGTGGCTGCTGAAGCTGCCGGGCGAGACGCCGGGCGAGCGGCCCCATCTGATCGAGACGGTCTACATCCCCGAGAGCGATCGCGGCACGCTGTGCGTGTCGAGCCAGGTCGGCTGCACGCTGAATTGTTCGTTCTGCCATACCGGCACGCAGCGCCTGGTGCGCAATCTCACCGCCGGCGAGATCGTCGGCCAGCTCATGGTCGCGCGCGACCGGCTCGGCGATTTCCTCGGCCAAACCCGGGCCACCGGCCCCGGCCTGCCGACCGAGGGCGAGCGCTGCGTCTCCAACATCGTGATGATGGGGATGGGCGAACCGCTCTACAATTTCGACAATGTGCGCGAGGCTTTGCGCATCGCCATGGACGGCGACGGGCTGTCGCTGTCGAAGCGACGCATCACGCTGTCGACCTCCGGCGTCGTGCCGAACATCTCGCGCACCGGCGCCGAGATCGGCTGCTCGCTGGCGATCTCGCTGCATGCGGTGCGCGACGACCTGCGCGACGTGCTGGTGCCGCTCAATCGCAAATATCCGATCAGGGAATTGCTGCAGGCGTGCCGCGACTATCCCGGCGCGTCGAACGCGCGCCGCATCACTTTCGAATATGTGATGCTCAAGGGCGTCAACGATTCGCTCGCGGAGGCGAAGGAACTGGTGCGGCTGCTCAAGGGCATTCCCGCCAAGATCAATCTGATCCCGTTCAATCCCTGGCCGGGCAGCCAGTACGAATGCTCCGACTGGGAGCAGATCGAGAAGTTCTCGGAAGTGGTGTTCAACGCCGGCTATGCCTCGCCCGTGCGCACCCCGCGCGGCCGGGACATCCTGGCGGCCTGCGGCCAGCTCAAGAGCGAGACCGAGAAGCTGTCGGCGCGCGAGCGCATGGCGCTGCGCGCCATGGCGATGACGGACTGATTGTCGGTCATTTCCGCGTACGCGGCGCGCGTTCCCTCCCCCTGAAAGGGGGAGGGTTGGGGAGGGGGTCACGTTGACATTCAAGGGGGCCTGAACCCCCACCCGCCCGCCTTCGCTGACGCTACGGCGGTCGACCTCCCCCTTTCAGGGGGAGGTGATTCGTTGGCGCGGGGAGGGAGTCGACATCCCGGCACCCGCGGCTCTAAACAGAGCAAGGATTCCTGGGGGCCGCGCCGCCGATGTTCATCACCCGCTTTTTCGTCATCCTGTTTTCCCTGATCTTTGCCCTCCTGGCCGCGGCCATCGCGCTCGCCATCGGGATCATGGCGCCGGAACTCGTCACCGTGAGCGCCGATCCGATCGAGAAATTCGCATTCTTCGCGATCGCCTTCTTCTCCACGAGCTTCGTCGGCGCCACCGCCTTCGTGCCCGCGGTGATCCTGATCGCGATCGCCGAGACCTTCGATATCCGCTCGATCTTCTATTACGCGTTCGGCGGCGCGCTGATCGGGGCAGTGGACTGGTACATGTCCGACATCTCGATCCAGCTCGACAACACCACCGACCTGTCGCCGCTCACCTACGGGCTGCAGCTCGTCGTGGCGGCAGGCATCATAGGCGGCTTCGTCTATTGGCTGCTCGCGGGCCGCAAGGCCGGGCGCTGGAAAGACCCTTACGCAGCGACGTGACGGCGTTGGAAGTCTTTCTCGCGATCAAGCTGCTTTACACCGCCTTCATGGCGGTGCTGGTCCCGGTCTATCTGTATCGCTACGGGCCGACCAACTTTCTGTATTTCTGCGATCTTGCGCTGGTGTTCACGCTGGCTGGCCTGTGGCTCGACAATCCGCTGCTGATTTCGATGTGCGCGGTCGGCATCCTGCTGCCGCAGACATTGTGGGTGATCGACTACATCTTCAACCTGTTCGGGATGAAGACCACCGGTCTCACCGACTACATGTTCGACAAGGACCGTTCGCTGTTCCTGCGCGGGCTGTCCTTGTTTCACGGCTGGCTGCCGTTCCTGCTGGTCTATCTCGTCTGGGAGATGGGCTATGACGGCCGCGCCTTCTGGGCCTGGACCGCATTGTCCTGCGTCGTGCTGCCGGTCTGCTATTTTCTCATGCCGTCGGCGCAGCCCGATCCGGGCCTGACGCCGGTGAACATCAACCTGGTGTACGGCTTCGACGACCGCAAACCGCAGACGTGGATCTCGCCGAATGCGTGGTTCGCGCTGCTGTTCTTCGGCCTGCCGGTCGCGGTCTATTGGCCGACGCATCTGCTGCTGCAGGCTGTTTTCAAGTCGGCGGGGTGAGGCATACGTCGCCTGCCGCGAAGGACAGTCTGCTCCCTCCCCCTGCA
>JAEWHY010000350.1 GCA_023387555.1 Pseudomonadota bacterium | reverse complement strand
GCACCCAGACCAACATGAATCTCAACGAGGTCATCGCCAATCGCGCCAACGAGGCGCTGGGCGCGCCACGCGGATCGAAGACACCGATCCATCCGAACGACGCGGTCAACATGAGCCAGTCGTCGAACGACAGTTTTCCGACGGCGATGCATATCGCGGCCGCGCTCGAAATTTCCAACGCGCTGATTCCCGCGCTCGAGCACCTGCACGGCGCGTTGCATGCGAAGGAAAAGGAATTCGCCCGCATCGTGAAGATCGGCCGCACCCATACCCAGGATGCGACGCCGCTCACGCTCGGTCAGGAGTTTTCCGGCTATGCCGCACAGCTCAAGTTCGGCATCGAGCGCATTCGGCTCGCAGTCAGGCAACTCTATCCGCTCGCGCAAGGCGGCACCGCGGTGGGCACCGGGCTCAACGCGCACCCGAAATTTTCGGGGCTGTTCGCCAAGCGCGCGGCCGCGATTGCCGGACTGCCGTTCGTCAGCGCGCAGAACAAATTCGAGGCGCTCGCCGCGCATGATGCCTATATCTTCGTGCACGGCGCGTTGAATGCGATGGCGACTGGACTTTTCAAGATCGCAAACGACATCCGTCTGCTCGGCTCCGGCCCGCGCTCGGGCCTTGGCGAACTGATCCTGCCGGAAAACGAACCGGGCTCCTCGATCATGCCGGGCAAGGTCAATCCGACTCAGGCCGAAGCCTTGACCATGGTGTGCTGCCAGGTGTTCGGCAATCAGACGACGATCACCGTGGCCGCCAGCCAGGGCCATTTCGAACTGAACGTCTTCAAGCCCGTCATTGCATTCGCCATGCTGCAATCGGTCCGCCTGCTCGCCGATGCGTCACGCTCCTTTGCCGACAATTGCGTCGTTGGCATTCGCGCCAACGAGCCCCGCATTCGCGAATTGATGGAGCGCTCGCTGATGCTGGTGACCGCCCTCGCTCCAACCATCGGTTACGACAACGCCGCGAAGGTCGCCAAACGCGCGCATCAGAATGGCACAACCCTCAAACATGAGGCAGTCGCCGGCGGCTTTGTCAGCCCCGAAGATTTTGAGCGCCTGGTGCGCCCGGAGCGTATGATTCGGCCGCGCTGACGAGGATTATCCAGCCACTTCGCTTAAAAATTTTATCGACCCGCGTTCTCGGCATATCGGCCTCGACCGATAAAAATGCCAAATCGTGTTGGTTGCCAATTCCGCCTTGCCCCCGCCACGCTAATGGCGCAATCAACGGCCGGTATGTGCCAATAGATTTGGGCCCGAGGGGGTCCAAAGATAGCCGGTGAATTTCCGGGTCTTTGATGGGCGACGTCTTGAATCTTCGGCTGGCGCGGAAGAAACGCGATCGGCAGCGTGATGCGGATAACGCTGCGACGCGTCGACTATTTCATGGTCGTTCAAAGGCGGAGCGCAAACTAGAAGGGGCGCAACGTGACAAGCTTACAACCAATCTCGACGGCCACCGGATTGGAATCCGAGAGGCCGATGAAGTCGCCGGTCGTGAAGCGATCGATCGTGATCGCCGGCCACAAGACGAGTGTGAGCCTTGAGGACGCCTTCTGGAAGGGCCTCAAGGAAATTGCCGACGGGCGTAACATGACGCTCTCGGATATTGTCGCAAGTATCGACTCGCAGCGGCGTCACGGCAATCTGTCGTCCGCCATTCGGCTGTTCGTTCTCGATCACTATCGCGGACAATCCCCGGACAGGGACCTCCGCCGCTAAGCGGCCCGGAGCCGGTGAAGGCTCCGGTCGAATGGGCACCATCGTCATTTCGGACGGTCGGGCGCGCCAGAGCCCGGGGGACCTGCCGAAATGACGACGGACCGCGTTTTACGGTCCGGCATCTCGCTTCAGACCATCCAATCTAGAAAACCGGCCTCACGGTCTGCGGCGGAAATGGCCGCGCGACCGGAGGCGGCGGTGGCGGCGATCCGATCGGCGTCGGGAACGGGTTGGCCCCGCCCGATCGCTGCGGCTCGCTGCGTTGCGGCTCACTGCGTTGCGGCTCGGCACGCGGCTCCCGTGGCTGAGCCACAGGACGCCGGCGCTCGCCCGGAACCGGCATGATCTCCACCGGCGGCGGCAACGGCTCAACCGCCTGAGGCGGTTGCACGGCGGCTTGCGGCTTGCGCCGCACCGACGTTGCCGGCTCGGCGTCCTGCGCCGGCTTCTCGGGCTGGGCCGGAGCCTCCTCGGCCGCCCGGCCCTGCTCCATCGCCTCGATCTTCCTGGTGTGACGGTCGACCGCGCGCAAAGCCAGCCAGCCGGTCAGCGACGACACATCCAGCACCCGCTCCGGCGCGGCCGAAGGACCGCGCAGATAGACCGTGATTTCCGGCTGCAACGATGCGCCGGCGGCCGGACCCGACATCGCAAGCCGCAGGTCGATCCGGGCATCGGAAAAATTGTATGAGCCGGTGACCGCAAGGTCGGCGGCCTCGGCGCGGGCCTTGAACATGTCGATGCGCGCCACACCGGCGCCGATGTTCAGCGTCGCCTCGGCATGCGGCACAACCAGCGGACCCGCGTCGAGGCCGCTCTTTGCAACGTCGCGCACCCGCGGTGCATCGATCGGAAGCCCCTGATCGGCCTTGCTCATCGCGGTGACGAACACCGCCGGATCCAGCGCCGCGATCCGCGCGTGGTCGAGCGTCAGCGTCCCGGTGCCGCTCAGCGATCCGACCAGCGCGCGCGGCGAACGGCCCATGCCCTCGAGCTCCAGCGTCAGCGCCGCCTGTCCGGTCAGCGGAGCTGCGCCATCGCCGAACAGCAATTGCGTGGCATCGGCGCCGGCGACGGCGATGCTGCCCTGCAGGCCGACCGCATCCGGCGCGCGCCGGATCGTCAGGCCGCCGGTCAGGCGTCCGCCAAGCACTTCGCCCGCGAGATCCTCGACATTCACTTCGTTCTCGGCAAAGCGCAGCACCGAGCGATATTTCGTGAGCGGAAGCGCGGGCGTCAGCGCGGCCTGCGCAGCGCTCACCTGCATCCGGCCGGACAGTTTTGGCAGCGCCGGCAGCGCGAACGGGGTCTCGCTCCATGCGGTTTCGCCCCTGGCGGCGCGCGGAATGCCGATCGCGGTCGCCACCACCGCGGCAACGTCGAGGCGGTCGGTGCGCAGTTCGCCATCGATCGCCAGCGGCTCGCCGAAAACGAGGGCAAGCCAGCCGCGGACCGCGGAGCCGGCAATGGTCCCCGACAGATCGTCAAGGCGCAGGCCCGACCCGTCGCGCAGAACCCTGGTCTTGAGTGCCACCGGTACGGTCCTGACCGCCGCCCCCGGCAGCACGACATCGGCTCTGCCGATCGCAATATCGAGCGCGGAATGTCCGGCGTCATCGCCCAGGGCCCGGACAGTACCGTGCGCGCGCATGTCGAGATTGCCGGAAACGATGCGGCTGTCGACCTTGAGATCGCTTGACAGCCCGCCATTCAGCGACAGGGTGTAAGTGCCAGGCTGCCGTGGCGCCGCCACCAACCGCTCGGCGGCGGCGAGTTTCAGAAGCGCGTTCACATCGCCGGAATCCAGCGAGCCTTCGAGCGCAACATCGGCCTGCCGCAGCGCGTCCCAGCGGCCCCTCAGCCCGGTCTTCAGGCTGAGATCGACCGCGCCCAGCCGACCCGACAGCGAAATCGTCGCCCGGCTGTCGCCCGCGCCGCCGGCCGGCTCGACCGTCACGGTGCCTGCGAGCTTTCCGGGAACCGCGGCCTGGGCGGCGCGCTGCAGCGGTTCGGCAAGGCGCTCGGGCGCGCGCTTCGCCAGCGCGGCGAGGTCCTGCTCATTGCGGACCGCCACATCGAAGGAGACCGATCCGCGCCGGGCTTCGACATCCACGCTGCCTTTGCCGTCAAGCGACAGTCCGGCCACGTTGTCCACGGCAAGCCGCTCGATCGCGAGATTGCCGGCCTTCAGCGCGAGCCGCACATTGGCGCCGTCGGCATCGAAGCCGCCGAAACGCAGCCGCTTCAGTGCCAGCGCCAGCGACACGTCATCGGGACGCTTGATATCGGGGAGCTTCAACGCGCCGGCCGTTTCCAGCAGCGCATCGAGATCGAGGTCGTCGGCGCGCAAGTTTGCCACGAGCCGGGCCGCCTGTGCCCCGCTCGCGAAGGCATAGGAGAAGTCGCCCTCGAAGGTCTTGCGGTCGAACTCCGCATGCATGCGCTCGACGGCGACCTTGTCGGCGCCGAGCGTCACCTCGCCGCGAAACCGGAGTGGCCGCGCCGGCAACGCACTCGCACCGGATTGGCCGTCGATCCACTCGGCGAAGGCGCGCGGATCGGTCGAGCTCACGGCAACCGGCCCCGCAAACGACAGGCGGTCGCCGGCCTTCTCGATGCGCCCGCTCGCCTGCAACTGTGTGAAGCCGGGCGCCCTCACTTCGAAGCCTGTCAGCGCCATATGCCCGCGGTCGAATTCGATGTCGCCACGGATATTCTGCAGGCTGGCGCCGCCAAGCGTGATCTGCTCGATCCCAAAGCCGACCTGGGTCGGCATCGGCGGCCCGACGATCCGTTCGGCAGCCGCAATCAGCCCAGTCAGCGCAGCCCGCGGCGACTGATCGCCGCCACCGCTGCCGCCGAGGAGCTTGTCGGCATCGAGCGTGCGCGCCGTCAGCACGGCATCGAGCCGGGGCCGCGCGCCGAATTTCGCTTCCGCCGTGCCCTGCAGCTTCAGGGCCCGCTCGTCCGGGCCAAACTGGTATTCGACCTGTTCGAACAGCGCCGAGGCGGCATTCGCCTTGACGCGCGCAGTGATCCGCCAGGGTTCGGCGGTATCGCCCCGGTCACCCTTGACCTGGGGGCGCCGCCCGATCGTCGCAGTTCCCTCGAACCGCGGAGCACCGTCGCCTGCCATCAGCAGCCCCTCGGCCTCGGCAACGACCGGACGGTTCGCCGGCTCAATGGCGAACTTGATGCGCGAACCGTTCGCTTCCGGACGCGCGGTCGCGATCCGGTAGCCGTAGAGCGCGCCGTCCATGACAAAGGCGCCCTCGCCCCGGATCGGGCCAGGCAGCGCGCGCACTTCGCCGGTGAACCACAGCCTGGTCAGGGCCGCGCTGGTCCCGCTCGCGGCGTCGGCGAGGCGCAGGCTCGCGTCCTCGACCACCAGCTTGTCGATCGACATCGCATGGGTGTCGATGCCGGCCAGGGCATTCGGCATCACGATTTCGCCGTCGCGGGTCAGCGACACCCGCATCTCCGGCGCAATCAACCGCAGTTCGATCGCCCGGAGCTGGCCTGAGAGAAGTGGCGGCAGCGCGAATTCGATGCCCAGCGCCTTGGCGCGCAGGGCCTGCGCGTCGCCCGGCTCTCCGATCTCGACTCCGGTCAGCACCAGCGTCGGCGCCGGCAGGAGCCGCACGTCCATCGGCCCGGTGACCCGGACCGGCAGCCCGATCGCCTGACTCGCCTGCTTTTCGAAGGTTGCCCGGTGCGCATTCCAGTCGATGAAATGCGGCCCGACCAACGCCGCGAGCAGCGCCAGAATCGCGGCAATAGCCAAGGTCAGCAGTGTTGCCTGCACGGAACCACCTGAATCGCTGCCGTCAAAGATGATCCCGGCCTTTCCGCACTGCAAGGCGAAGGCTGTCGCAGGACCTGCTATTTACGAAACACGGCACCGGATACCGCCGGTTGGCGGCAAATCTGTGATGTTTCCACCGCGCGATGCGGTGCCGGTCTCGTGGTCGTCCGCTTCGCCGGAAGACGCTACAGATCCGCCGGCACCAGCTTGCCCGGATTCATGATGTCGTCCGGATCGAGCGCCTTCTTGATCGCGCGCATCGCCGCGAGCGCCGGCGCACCATGCTCGGCCAGGAGATATTTCATCTTGCCCTGACCGACGCCGTGCTCGCCGGTGCAGGTCCCGCCCATGCGGAGCGCGCGCTCCGCCAGCCGGGCCAGAAACGTCTCGGTCGCCGCGACTTCCGCCGGATCATTGCCGTCGACCAGCAGCGCCACATGGAAATTGCCGTCCCCGACATGACCGACGATCGGCCCGAGCAATCCCGCGGCCTGAAGGTCGGCCTGGGTCTCGGTGACGCATTCGGCGAGCCGCGAGATCGGCACGCAGACATCGCTGGCAAGCGGCAGGGACGCTGGCCGCAGCGACTTCGCCGCCCAATATCCGTCGTGGCGCGCCTGCCAGAGCCGCGTGCGATCCTCCGCCTTCACCGTCCATTCGAATGGCCCGCCGCCGAGATCGGCCGCGATCTCGCCGAAGCGCTGCGATTGCTCCGCGACGCCGGCTTCGGTGCCGTGAAATTCCAGAAGCAGCAGCGGGCTCTCCGGCAGCGACAGTTTCGAATAGGCATTGCAGGCCTTCACCTGCACATCGTCGAGCAATTCGATGCGCGCCACCGGAATTCCCGACTGGATCGTAAGGATGGTCGCGTTGCAGGCGGCTTCCACCGTGGGGAACGGACAGATCGCCGCCCCGATCGCTTCGGGGATGCCATGCAGCTTCAGCGTCAGCTCGGTGATGATGCCGAGCGTGCCCTCGGCGCCGACGATCAGCCGGGTCAGATCATAGCCGGAGGATGATTTGCGCGCACGCGTCGAGGTGGTCATGACCTCGCCATTGGCGAGCACGACCTTCAACGCCATCACGTTGTCTTTCATGGTGCCGTAGCGCACCGCATTGGTACCGGAGGCGCGGGTCGACGCCATG
>JAEWHY010000337.1 GCA_023387555.1 Pseudomonadota bacterium | reverse complement strand
ACACGACCTCGGTCTTCGGCGGCAGTTTCAGATGGGTCTGCGCGTTGGACGGGATCGATGACGGATCACGCGGATTGCAGGGCGGCAGCGCGACCTTCTGGTTCGGGACCGTGGAGTTGATGCCGATCCTCACCTCGCGGATCGCGCAGCGATAGGACGCGAGATGCGTGTAATAGAGCAGCGGTGCGTTGTAGCCGCCGAAGGACAGCCAGTTCCCCGAAGTCATCTCCAGAATTCCGCGCTGGCTGCGTTCGAGCTCCGCGTTCGGTTCGAACCTGATCGGGAATGGCTGTGCCCAGGCGCCGCCCGCATCCGCATACCGCACGTAGAGCGTGCCTTCGGGCGTGTCGGCGTCGAGCTGGATCGAGGGATTGGGCATGCGCTTGCGGGTGCGCGGATCGAGCGTGTTGAGATGCCCGGTCTCGCGGAAATTACCGCGTTCGCCGAACCGCCATGAAATCGCGGTGACGGGATCGGCGAACGACAGCGTCACCGACCAGCCGCCGTTGTGGCGCATGAAGCTCGCAAGCGGCGCGTTGAGCTGCTCGGGTTCACTCTGCCGCTGCGGCAATGGCGAGGGCTGCACCGGCGTCACCGCCGCCACCTGCTGCGGGATCGTCTCCCTCGCCTTGGCGGCGTCGAGCGTACCGTTGAGCACCACATCGCCGACGATCTCGTCGTAATAGGCCGGGCGCTGGTTGTGCTTCACCTTGCGCGCCAGTTCGGTGACGTTCGCCTGCGTGCGCTTGGCGACCTGCACCAGCGACAGCCCCGGTGTCTCCAGTTCCTTGACGAAGAAGCGGGTGAACACCGAATTCGGGTCCTTGTCCTCATCCGAGGTGTAGTCCAGCGCGGTCTGGTTCTCCGACGCCGAATAGATGACGAAGGCGCCCTCCTCGCTCATGGCCGCGAGCCCGCCGCCGCCGCGCACGCTGCGCGTGCCCGCGCGCTCGAACGGATTGTTGCGGCAGGCGTCGAGCACGAGGACGGTGGTCCGCACGCCCTTGCCCTTGATGCGGTCCATGATGCGGCGCGCGAGGAAGGAATTCTCGTGGACCTTCTCCTCCTCGCCGTCGAGCGCCAGCGGCACGTCGGTCGGCAAGAGGTAATTCTCGCCCCGGATCTGGAAGCCGTGTCCGGCGAAGAAGAAGAACGCGGTGTCGCCGGGCCCCAGCGCGCGCTCGAACGCCGTGAGACTGCCGCTCATGGCGCGCCGGTCCTGGTTGGTCTCGGCGATCACCTGGAAACCGAGGCCCTTCAGCGTTTTCGCCATGCGCTCGGCGTCGTTCGCCGCCTTCCGCAGCGGCGTGACATTGGTATAGCTGTCATTGCCGATCACCAGCGCGACGCGCTTCTGCGCCGCGGCCGGCCAGATCCCGAGCATCACGCAGATCGCTGCGAGGAATATTGTCCGCTTGCGCATGAGGGGCTCCCCCGAGGTCCCGGCCGTCCGGCAGGTCACCGCCAGCGCGCCGGGTCAGACACTGTCGCATGAACCGCCTTCGCGGTTCAATTTGCCGCGCGAACCGCCGCGCCGGGAACGAATTGTGACCGCAAGGAATCGCCGCTATCAATAGGCGAAGCGCCAACAAAGGCGTGATGTCAGAGCGAGCCGGAGGACCACATGCGGACGGGATCGGGAGGCTTGCGGCGTGCGGCTGGCGCGTTGCTGGCCGCGGCGGTTTTCGCCGTGCTCTCCGGCCCGGCGCATGCGCAGACGGAAGCCTGGCCGCAGCGGGCGGTGAAATTCGTCCTGCCCTTCGGGGCCGGCAGCGCCACCGACGTCGCCGCCCGCCTGATGACCGACAAGCTGCAGGCCAGATGGGGCCATCCGGTCGTCATCGAGAACAAGCCCGGCGCCGACGGCCTGCTCGCGATCAACGCCTTCCTGCAGGCCAATGACGACCACACCCTGCTCTATTCGTCGAGCGCCTCGTTCATGGCGCACCCCTATACGCTCGACAAGCTGACCTACGATTTCGCCCGCGACATGACGCCGATCGCGCAGGTCACCGACACGGTCCTGACCGTGAATGTGCCGGCGTCTTCGGCCAACAGAACGCTCGGCCAGTTCGTCGCCGAGGCCATGGCGCGGCCGGGCAAGCTCAATGTCACCGGCGCGCCCGGCGTGCCGGACTTCACCCTCGACTATTTCATCAAGACGCGCGGCCTGAACGTCCAGAAGATCCCGTTCAAGAATATCGTGGAAGCCGCCACCGCCCTTGCCGGCAACCAGATCGATTTCCTTCTGACCTCGGCCGCGATCGTCAAGCCGCTCACCGACGCCGGCAAGATCCGCATCCTCGCGGTCACGAGCCGTGAGCGGGCCTCCTTCGCACCCGATATTCCGACCGTGCACGAAATCGGCTGGGGCGGCCTTGCGGTCGAAACCACCGCCGGGCTCTACGGGCCGAAAGACATGCCGCTCGCCCTGCGCCAGCGCATCGCCCGCGACGTGATCGACGTCATCTCCGACAAGGCCATCGTCGAGAAGCTGGCCGCCACCGGTCAGGTGGTGCGGCCGGGCGGACCGGACGAACTCGCGGCCACGATCAAGGAGCAATCCGAACTCACCGCCCGCATCGCCAAGGTGCTGGAACTCAAACCGAAGAACTAGCCGGCTGATCCCCTCGACGATGAGCAGCAGATTTCCATGGGCTCGGCTGCCGGACGAAAAGCTCCTGAAGCTCAGGCTGAAGGATCTCAAGCTCACGATCGAGAAAACCTGGCTCGAAGACTGCCTCGACGATCTGCAGGGCGAACTTGAAGAGCGCGATCTGCGCATCCGGCCGCACGCCTGGCTGTCGGATGAATGGTTCAGCCCCGACACCACGCCCGGCATCGCGATCCCGTTCTATCTCGCGCATCCGCGCCTGATGCGGCTCGAACGCAAGATGATCATCGACGTCGAAGGCGGCACGCGGCACGAATGCATGCGCATCCTGCGCCACGAAACCGGGCACGTGGTGCAGAATGCCTTCCGCCTGCAACGTCGCCGCCGCTGGCAGGAATTGTTCGGCCGCTCGTCGACGCATTACCCGCGCTATTACCGTCCCAATCCCGCGAGCAAGAATTACGTCCAGCATCTGCGGCTGTGGTACGCGCAGAGCCATCCCGACGAGGATTTCGCCGAGACTTTCGCGGTCTGGCTCAAGCCACGCTCGGACTGGAGGAAGCGCTATGCGGGATGGCCGGCGCTGCGCAAACTCGAGTATGTCGATGAAGTGATGAACGAGATCGCCGGCCAGCGCTCGCAGCTTCCGCGCGGCGCGGTCGTGCATCCGCTCAGCCAGATCAACACGACGCTCGACGAGCATTATCGCCGGAAGAAATCCTTCTATGCGGTGAATACGCCGCGCACCTATGACCGCGAATTGCACCGCATCTTCTCTGTGGATCCGAAGCATCGCAATGCGCCGACCGCAGCCTCCTTCCTTCGCGCGAACCGTTCGTATCTGCGACAGATGGTGGCGCGCTGGACCGGCGAATATCAGCTGACGCTTGACTCCCTTCTCGATGATATGATCGACCGTTGCCGCGAATTGAAGTTGCGGGCCCCCGGTCCCGAACGTCAATTGCTTACGGATTTCACTGTATTGTTAACGGCCAAGGCGGTGCACTCGCTCTATAGTCCGTCACGCCGACAATGGTTCGCTCTATGAAAAAAACCCGCGTTCTGGTGCTGCTGCATCCGGAACAAGTGCCGCCTGACTCGATCAAAGGTTATAGCGAGCAGGAGATTCTCGCCTTCAAGACCGGCTATGACATCGTCAACACGCTGCGCAAGGCGCGCCATGAGGTGCGCGTGCTCGGCGTGCAGGACGAGTTGCGGCCGATCCGCAACGAGATCGATTCCTTCAAGCCGGACATCGTGTTCAATCTGCTCGAGGAGTTTCATGGCGAGCCGGCCTACGACCAGAACGTCGCGAGCTATCTCGAACTGATCCGCATTCCCTATACCGGCTGCAATCCGCGCGGGCTGATGCTGTCGCGCGGCAAGGACCTCTCGAAGAAACTGCTGCATTATCACCGCATCCCGGTGCCGGCCTTCGCGGTGTTTCCGATGCGCAAGAAGGTGCGCCGTCCGCCGCGCCTGCCGTTTCCGCTCATCGTCAAGAGCCTGTCGGAAGACGCCTCCCTCGGCATCGCGCAGAAATCGATCGTCGATACCGACGAGAAACTCGCCGAGCGCGTCGCCTTCATCCACGAGAAGATCGGCACCGCGGCCATCGCCGAGCAATATATCGACGGGCGCGAGCTTTACGTCGGCGTCCTCGGCAATGAACGCATGCGGGTACTGCCGATCTGGGAGCTTTATTTCGGCGACGTCGGCAGCAAGATCGCGACCGCCAAGGTGAAGTTCGACGTCAAGTATCAGGAGGAGCGCGGCATCCTCCAGGGTCCGGCAACCGACCTCGCTCCTGAGATCTACAAGCGCATCCAGACTCTGACGCGCCGCATCTGCAAGACGCTCGAACTCGACGGCTATGCGCGCATCGACTTCCGGCTGGCCGCCGACGGCACACCGTATTTTCTCGAAGCCAACCCCAATCCCGAAATCGCCCGCTTCGATTTCTTTGCGGAAGCGGCCGCCTATGACGGGATGAAGTATTCCGAAATGATCCGGCGCATCATCGCACTGGGCATGCAGCGCTCACGCGCCGCGGTCCGCTAGGACCTCGCCCGGCCGGTGCCGGGCGCCCACAGCGAAAAGCGCGGCAGGCGCGACCGTCAGCCGCCCTAGCCGGCGAGCCAGGCCATCAGCGCCTGCGTCACCGCCTCCGGCCGTTCCAGGGTCGACAGGTGTCCGCAGTCGGGAACCACGACGAGCGTGCTGCCGGGGATCAGTGCCGCCATTTCTTCCGACAGCGCCGGCGGTGTGAGCTGATCTCCGTCGCCCACCAGCACGAGGGTCGGGCATCGGATCGCCGGCAGCCCGGGACGCGAATCCGGCCGTGTCATGATCGCGGTCTGCTGCCGCACGAAGGCCTCGGCCCCGGCCGCAATCGTCATGTCGCCGGTGAGCGTCCGCAAGGCGGCGTCGCCTTGCCGGTCCTTGTGCACCAGAAAAGGCCACAGCATGGCGTTGATTTCGTCGAGTTTTCCGGCCTTTGCCAGCGCGATCGAGGCCTTGCGCCGCTCCGCCGCTTCCGGCGTATCGCTACGCGACCCGGTGTCGAGAAGGGCCAGCTTTTCCACCCGCTCGGGCGCCATCCGCATGATCGCAAGCGCGATGTAGCCGCCCATCGAGAGCCCGGCGAGGGCGAAACGCGGTGGCGCGCTGTCCAGAATCCGGGCCGCAATGGCCTCCATGCTGTCGTCCCGGCGGTGATCGGCGATCGTGACCGGACCGGCCGTCCAGAGTGCGGGAAGCTGTTCCGTATAGAGGCGGGCGGTGCAGCCAAGCCCCGGAATCAGCACAATCGGCAAGCTTTTATCGGTGGTCATATTATCGTCCGGTCATCGTGAGGGTTCAAAAACGCTTATTTTATTTAACTTAACGAGCCTCGGAAGCTTGACTTTCGGTCTCTCGCCCCTATTTTCGCGGGCGACGGTCCCGATCGACAGATTCGACCGCCCCCTCTCGCGCAAAACGTCATCCCATTTGTGGTCCGGCGCGAGCCCAGATAACGGGCGGCGTCAGAGGTTATATGTCCTTCTCCCAACTCGGTTTGTCCGACAAGGTCTTGGCCGCCGTTAAGGCCGCAGGGTACGAAAATCCCACCCCGATCCAGTCCGAAGCGATCCCGCATGTGCTCGCGCGGCGCGACGTGCTCGGCATCGCCCAGACCGGCACTGGCAAGACCGCAGCCTTCACGCTGCCGATGATCACCATGCTGGAGACGGGGCGCGCGCGGGCGCGCATGCCCCGGACCCTGATCCTCGAGCCGACCCGCGAACTGGCCGCCCAGGTCCAGGAAAATTTCGAGAAATACGGTGTCGGCCAGAAACTGAATGTCGCCCTCCTGATCGGGGGCGTTTCTTTTGATGACCAGGACGCCAAGCTGACCCGCGGCGTCGACGTGCTGATCGCGACGCCGGGCCGCCTGCTCGACCACTTCGAGCGCGGCCGCCTCCTCCTCACCGGCGTCGAACTGCTGGTGATCGACGAAGCCGACCGCATGCTCGACATGGGCTTCATTCCCGACATCGAACGCATCTGCAAGCTCGTCCCCTTCACCCGCCAGACGCTGTTCTTCACGGCGACGATGCCGACCGAAATCCGGCGCATCACCGAACAATTCCTCTCCAGCCCGGTCAAGGTCGAGGTGGCAAAGCCCGCCACCGCCGCCGCCACCATCACCCAGCAGCTCGTCAAATGCGGCCGCGAGCCGCACGAGAAGCGCGAGACGCTGCGCCGGGTGATCCGCAACACCACCGAGAATTTCAAGAACGCCATCATCTTCTGCAACCGCAAGCGCGAAGTCGCCTTGCTGCACCGCTCGCTGGTCAAGCACGGCTTCAACGCGGTCGCGCTGCATGGCGACATGGACCAGCCGGCGCGCATGGCCGCGCTCGACAAGTTCCGCAAGGGTGAAGCCGATCTGCTGATCGCGTCCGACGTCGCGGCCCGCGGCCTCGACATTCCGGATGTCAGCCACGTATTCAATTTCGACGTCCCGTTCCACGCCGACGATTACGTGCACCGCATCGGCCGCACCGGACGCGCCGGCAAGACCGGGACGGCCTACACCATCGTCACTCCGGCCGATGCGAAAGCGGTCGCCGCGATCGAAAAGCTGATCGGACAGCAGATCGCCTTCGCGGCCCCGATGGGCAAGCCCGAAGCGGCTGAGGCCACCGACGATGCGGCTCCTGTGGAGCGTCCGGAGCGCCAGCGCGCCCCGCGCCGCCGCGGCGGCGCCAAATCCGCGCCAGCCTCCGCCGCGCAGCCCGCAGCCCCCGCTAAGCCGTCGTCTCCGGCGCCGGTCACGCGTCTCGACCCGGCACGGCGCCGGCCGCAGCCCGCGGCCGATCTCGAGGCGGATCATTCCCATCTGCCCGCCTTCCTGCTGCGTCCGGTCCGCATCAAGGCCTGAGTTTCCGGTTTCCCGCTCGCTGAACGCCGACAAGCGCCGCCGCTCGCGGCCCGGTGCTCCGCGTGCCGAAGGGCGCGTTTACGCCTCGTTCACCGTCTTGCCATAGGTTCCCGTTCATTGGAGAGGGCGCTGCCGGCTGGGGCCTGGGGCGGCCGAAGGCGATTGCGTGCCTTCCAGGGGACCACCGATGCCGATGAGCGGCGACGAACACGACCGGACAATGGCGTTCGCCGAAATCGCACTTGGACAGCTCAAAGCCCTTCGTCAGCCTGCAACGCCGCGCAACTTCGAACTCTGGTACTGCTACGCGACCGGCTATTATCCCTCGCTCAACGAGACCGTGAACCAGCTTCTGTCGCGCGGCGGCACCATGACGGACGCCGACATCGAGAAGATCCACGGCACCTATCTGTCTCCGCTGCGCATTGGCGAACGCATCGACAAGGTCGGCGATCGGGTGCTGGACGAGATCGAGCAGGTGATGGCGATGGTCGATGCCGCGGTCGGCACCACCAATACCTGTTCGGAAAGTCTCGCCGGCGTCTCGATGCATATTCCGCACTCGGACCGCGAGGGCCTGCGCAGCATCGTCGAGAGTCTGGTGCAGACCACCAAGGACATGGAGCGCATCAACTCCAAACTCGAGGAGCGGCTGGTCGCATCGAAGAAGGAGATCAACCAGCTTCAGGAAAATCTCGAGGCCGTCCGCAACGAGAGCCTGACCGATCCCCTCACCTCGCTTTCCAACCGCAAGTTCTTCGATCAGGCGCTGATCGACGCCATCGCCGAAGCCAAGGCCGACAACGAGGCGATGTCGCTCCTGATGACCGACATCGACCACTTCAAGACCTTCAACGATACCTATGGTCACCTCACCGGCGACCAGGTGTTGCGGCTGGTCGCGCTGTCGGTGAAGCAGAACGTCAAGGGCCAGGATATCGCCGCGCGCTACGGCGGCGAGGAATTCGCGATCATCCTGCCGAACACCGTGCTGCGCTCGGCGGTGACGCTCGCCGAGCACATCCGCCGCGCGGTCATGAGCAAGGAATTGATGAAGCGCTCGACCGGCGAGCATCTCGGCCGCATCACCATCTCCATCGGCGTCGCGACGCTGCGCCCCGCCGACAATGCGCAGACGCTGATCGATCGCGCCGACGCCTGCCTCTATGCGGCAAAGCGCGCCGGCCGTAACCGCGTCGTCTGCGAAACCGATCCCGAGGCCTTCAGCCAGTCCGCAGCGGTCGCAGCCGTCGCCTGACGGTTCAAGGTTTCCGCTTGCCCGCAAGCCGCCCCGACCGGGCGGCTTTTTGCTTCGCAACTTTGGGCCCGGCTTTTGCTTTGGCGATCTGCCTGCGCTGTGCCGCCGCAAGCGCCCGCGCCGACCAGAGCGCAAGCTCATCCGGATCGTCATAGAGACGGTCCGGCATCTGCCGGTAAGGCATCACGGCGTGCTTGCCCGACTTCATCACGGGAGCGAAGGACGGCAGCCCCTCGCGCACGAAATCGGGCTCGTTCTGCGCATCGACCTTGAGATACAACGTGCCGCCCGAGGACAGCAGCGCGAACATCACCCCGTCCGCATACAGGCCGGCGCCGCCGAACATCCGCCGCACCGTCACGGGACGAAAACGCGCAAACAGGTCGCGGATCGCATCGGAGTCCATGGCAGCGCCCCTCAGCCGTCAACGCGATGGGCCGGGCGAAGTCACCGAGGCCGATGTTGCTCCAGTATCGGCGGCTTCGGCCGGCGCCCTGACGAACCTCACACCGACCTCGTCGCTGCGGCGCCACATCACCTTGCACCACCGTTTCAGGCCGGGGCGCAGCACCAGGTAGAAAGTCTCGGGCAGATACCCCTTGCTCCGCAATCGCGCGCCGGAAAAGGACACGTCCACGAGGACGCATTGAACCGAGCCGCCCGCCACCACGGTCAGGCCCGCGATCACATGCCGCCGGTGTGCGCGCTGCTCGAGCATCTCCCCTCGCGGACTGCAGTATCGCACCGGATGCTGAACCCGGGGTTAATTCACACGCCAGAGACGTCCTTTTTGATGATCGTCATGGCTGACCCGGCGACATTCTTCGGTCAACGCAGCCGGCGTTCGTCCAGGCTTATGCGCTGCCGCTAATGCGCGGCGCCTGACGCCTCGCCCTGAGCCGGCGTCAGCTGGACGGATTCGCCGCAGCCGCAGGCCGAGGTCTGGTTCGGGTTGTTGAACACGAACTGCGCGGAGAGCTTGTCGGTCTTGTAGTCCATCTCGGTGCCGAGCAGGAACAGGACCGCCTTCGGGTCGATCAGGATGCGCACGCCCTTGTCCTCGACCACCTCGTCGGTCGGGTTCGCGGCATCGGCATATTCCATGGTGTAGGCCATACCGGCGCAGCCGCCGTTGCGCACGCCGACGCGAAGCCCCGCGATCGGACGCTCCGACTTCGCCATCAGTTCCTTGATGCGGTCGGCGGCGGCTTCGGTCAGCCGCATCACCTGGGGCCTTGGGCGCGCTGTCGCCATCTCTCGTTCTCCTGGCACCGGATTCAAGGTCCGGGGTTCGGGACTCGTATGTCCCTAAACTAACAACGAAATCGTCGCTGTGAAGTCCTCGGGAACTGGATTTGCTCCAGCTCCGGGGACCGCTTCAGTAGGTCGGCCAGACACCGGGCGTCACCAGTTCGAGAAGGTGCCCGTCCGGGTCGCGGAAATAGATGCTGTGACCGCCGCGCGGCCATGTGGTGCGGCCCTCGATCGTGACGCCACGCTCGCCGAGCCGGGCCTCCCAGGCGAGCAACTCGGCGGCGCCGATGGCGAAGGCCATGTGCAGCGGCCCCTGCCCGTCGTGCGGCGGGATCGTACCGCCCGGCAGTTCCACGGTCTCGAGCGTCGCGCCGCGCTTGAACAGCAGCAGCACGCTCGCGCCGCCGACATCATAGGCGCGGAACCGGGAATCCTGGCTCATCGGCTGCAGCGAGAGCACGTCCTCGTAGAACGCCGCCGCGCGATCGAGATCGTCCACGTAAAGCGCGGTCTCGAGGACACGGCCGAGCCTTGGCGCCGGGCCCGTCACCCCCGTCACCACATGTTCAGGACGAGCCGGGCTTCATCCGACATGCGGCTCGGATCCCATGGCGGGTCCCAAATCACCTGCACGTTGACGGGACCGACGCCCTGCACGCTGGCGACCGCATTCTCGACCATCTGCGGCAGTTCGGCCGCCGCCGGGCAATTCGGCGTGGTCAGCGTCATGTCGACATCGACCGTGCGGTCGTCCTTGATGTCGACCTTGTAGATCAGGCCGAGTTCATAGATGTCGGCCGGGATTTCCGGGTCGTAGACGGTCTTCAGCGCCGACACGATGTCGTCGGTCAGGCGCGCGATCTCCTCCTGCGGCAGCGCGCTCGCCTCAGCGGGCGCAGCGGCAGCGGTGTCCTGAGCCGGGGCGATCTCGTCAGTCTTGAGTTCTTCGGTCATGCAAAGAAATCCTGCGCCTTGATCAGGGCCGTCGCAAGGCTGTCGACCTCATCCCTGGTATTATAGAGCCCGAACGACGCCCGGCAGGTGGCGGTGACGCCGATGCGGTTCAACAGCGGCATCACGCAATGGGTTCCGGCCCGCACCGCGACGCCCGACCGGTCGATGAT
>JAEWHY010000307.1 GCA_023387555.1 Pseudomonadota bacterium | reverse complement strand
CACATCGTTCGTCCGCGACCGCCCCCCTCCCCACCCCTCCCCCGCCAGGGGGGAGGGAGTCCGAGAGGTGCAAGAGGTGATGTCGAGCTTCGCAATCATCCGCGCCCTCAATGCGCCACGCCGAGATAGGCGTCGATCACGGCCTGGTTGGCCTTCACCTCGTCGGGGGTGCCGTCGGCGATTTTCTGGCCGTAATCCAGCACGATCACCCGGTCCGAGAGGTCCATGACCACGCCCATATCGTGCTCGATCAGCGCGATCGTGGTTCCGAAATACTGGTTCACGTCGAGGACAAAGCGCGACATATCCTCCTTCTCCTCGAGATTCATGCCGGCCATCGGCTCGTCGAGCAGGAGAAGGTCGGGCTCCATCGCGAGCGCACGGCCGAGTTCGACGCGCTTCTGCAGGCCGTAAGGCAGGCGGCCGACCGGCACCTTGCGGATGTGCTCGATATGGAGAAAGTCGATGATCTCCTCGACGCGCTTGCGGTGCTCGACCTCTTCCGCCAGTGCGGGGCCGAAGCGCAGCATCTGCCAGAACAGCCCACGACGCATTTTCAATGTCCGGCCGGCCATGATGTTGTCGAGCGCGGTCATGCCGCGAAACAGCGCGACGTTCTGGAAGGTTCGCGCGATGCCCCCGCGCGCGGCATCGTAGGGGCGCATCTTCGCGCGGGTCAGCCCCTTGAAGGTGATCCGGCCCTGCTGCGGCGTGTAGAAGCCGTTGATGATGTTCAGCATCGAGGTCTTGCCGGCGCCATTGGGGCCGATGAACGCACGGATTTCGCCCTTCCTGATGTCGAACGAGACGTCGCGGATCGCCTTCACCCCGCCGAACGACAGCGACACATGCTCAACGGCGAGCAGGATTTCACCGGCCGCGATGTCGGACTTGGAGGGGGCTCTCATCTCCCCTCCCCCCGCGAGCGCAGCGAGTGGTGGGCAGGGGTCGGGGGTGGGGGGCAATTTAACGCGTCGAGGCGATACCCCCTACCCGGATCTCCTTCGCCAACGCTCAGTCGATCGCCCCTCCCCACCGCTTCGCGGGGGGAGGGAACAAGAAAGCGGAGCGCGCAAGTCGTCATCACGCCGCCTTCTCCGTGCGCACCGGAACCGGTTCGGTCTTCATGTCGATGATCTTCACCCGCGCGCGCACGACCCCCTTGCGCCCGTCCTCGAACGTGACTTCGGTCGCGATATCGGCTTCCTTCGACCCGTCGTAGAGCGCGGTGATCAGCGGCGCATAGCGCTCGGCGACGAAGCCGCGCCGCACCTTCTGAGTGCGCGTCATCTCGCCATCGTCGGCATCGAGCTCCTTGTGCAGGATCAGGAAACGCCGGATCTGCGCGCCTGCCATCACGTCCTCGGTCGCGAGCGAGCGGTTGACCTCGGCGACATGCTGCTCGATCTGTTCGCACACGCGCGGATTGCCGGCGAGTTCCTGATACGAAGCGTAGACGACATTGTTGCGCTCGGCCCAGTTTCCGACCGCGGTCATGTCGATATTGATGAAGCAGGTCACGAAATCGCGTCCGTCGCCATAAGCAACGGCCTCGCGGATGTTCGGATAGAATTTCAGCTTGTTCTCGATGTATTTCGGCGCGAACAGCGCGCCGTTGGCAAGCCTGCCGACATCCTTGGCGCGATCGATGATCTTCAGATGCCCGGTCTGGTCGAAGAATCCGGCATCGCCGGTCTTCACGTAACCGTCCGGCGTCATCACCTCGGCGGTCTTGTCCTCTTCCTTGAAATAGCCAAGGAACATGCCGGGCGACTTGAACATCACCTCGCCCGTATCCGAAATGCGGATATCGACATTTGGCGCGGCCGGACCGACGGTATCGGACCGGATATCGCGGTCGGGCTGGCAGGTGACGTAAAGAAAGGCCTCGGTCTGTCCGTAGAGTTGCTTCAGGTTCAGCCCGAGCGAACGGTAGAACGAAAACAGCTCCGGCCCGATCGCCTCGCCCGCGGTATAGGCCACGCGCACCCGCGAAAATCCGAGCACATTCTTCAGCGGGCCATAGACCAGCGCCTCGCCCAGCCCGTACAGCAGACGCCCGCCAAGCGGCACCGGCTGCCGGTTCAGGATCTTCTCGCCGTAGCGGCGCGCCACGCCGATGAAATAATGGAACATGCGGCGCTTGAGATAGCCGGCATCTTCCATGCGGATCATCACGCGCGTGAGCAGATTTTCGAACACCCGCGGCGGCGCGAAATAGAAGGTCGGTCCGATTTCGCGCAGATCCTGCTGCGCGGTGTCGGGGGATTCCGGGCAGGCGGTGCAGAAGCCAGCGACCAGCGCCTGCGCATAATTCAGATAATGGTCGCCGACCCATGCCAGCGGCAGATAGGCGAGCACGACGTCATCTGCAGTCAGCTTGTCGAAGGTAACGGTATCGCGCGCCGCTGCGATGCAGCGCCCCGCCGACAGCACCACGCCCTTCGACCGGCCAGTGGTTCCCGATGTGTAAAGAATGATCGAGGGGTCGGACGCGGTTCCAGCCGCGATTTCGCGATCGATGCGCGCCACCGCGTCCGGATCGCCGGCCATGATGGCCTCGTTTTCCGCAATGATCGCGCCGAGGTCGTGCAGACGGCTGTGGTCATAATCCCGCAATCCGCGGGTCTCGTCATAGACGATGTGACGCAGTTTTGGCAGCTGCTCCTGCACCGACAGGATCTTGTCAACCTGCTCCTGGTCCTGGACCACCGCGACCGTGACATCGGCATGGTCGAGCACATAGGCCATTTCGGTCGCCACCGCGTCGGCGTAGACCGGCACCGGAATTGCCCCCAGCGCCTGCGCGGCAAGGATGGATTCGTAGAGGCGGGGACGATTGTTGCCGGCGATCGCGACCGTATCGCCGCGCTTGACGCCGAGCCTGGAGAGGCCGAGCGCGATGGCGCGGGTCTCGCGCTGCAGATCGGACCAGGCCCAGGTCTGCCAGATACCCATATCCTTATGCCGCAGTGCGGGACGGTCTCCCCGCGCACGTGCGTGATGGAGCAGCAGCTTCGGAAAGGTGTCCGCAGCGCCCGCGGCATCGATCACGGCGCCATCCTCCCTGAAATTTCGCGCGTTTGCCGCGCGTTGTCGTTATCGGCCGCCTGCCCGCGGCCATGTCCCCAGTGTTCGTCTTATACCCTAAATTGCAACAAAAAGGTCGCGTGCAAATCCCGCACTTGACAGACGTAGGGCGATTTGTTGCCTAGTCTGACCGGTGATTTTTGTCGCGCTGGCACGCCACCGATCGGACCGGGCGGGTATCATTCAGTCCGCTGCGGCACAGGGCCGATCGCCCGATCAATCCCCGTAGGTTCGCAATCCTTCGAGATCGACCACCGTCAGTCCGCCGTGTTCCATGCGGATCAGCCCGTCGCGCTCCAGCCGCTTGAGGCTCTGCCCGGCCACCGGCCGCGATACGCCGGACAGCAAGCCGACCTCCTCGTGATTGATCGCCAGGTGGCGTTCGTCGTCGCTGTAGAGAACGGGATTGAACAGCCAGGCGATGCTGCGCGCCACGCGCGCGGTCGCATCGAGCGAACGGTCGTATTCGACAAGTGCGATGAACTGGCCGAGACGCTCGTTGAACTGCCGCACCAGAAAGCGGTTGAACGCGGCGCTGTTCTCGAACAGCCAGAAGAACGTGCCCTTGTTCATCAGCGCGAGCCGGGTCTCGCGCAAGGCAACGAGATCGTATTGCCGCGGCTCGTGCTTCAGCAGCGAGCCCTCCCCGAACCAGACGCCGGTGCGCATGCCGGCGAGGGTGACGCTCTTGCCTGAACGCGACGTGGTCGAAATCTTCATCAGGCCGTCGGAAACGCCGGTCCAGGCCTCGAAGCGATCGCCGCGGTGACAGACATAATCGCCGCGCGCAAAAGTCTTCTCGACGATGCCACGGCGCACGCGTTCGATCTCGTCGGCATCGAGATCGTGCGACCAGAACGCGATACGGAGAAGATGCTCGGCTGAAATCAAGGCGGGCTCACTCATGGGCCAAGCCGCCATTATGACCGCGCAGGTCGCGGCCACTCAAGCCCGAGCGTTATTCCGCCGCTTTGAGCATCGGCGCGCCGCCACCCCGGAACTGCTCCAGCAGCGCCGCCTCGTCGGCTTTCGCGGCCTTGAGGTTGCGCAGCTTCACATGACCGAAACCGCGGATTTTCTCGGGGATGACGGCAAGGCCGACCGCAACCGGATGATTGTCCGCAGTGAGCGTCGCTAGCACTTCCGACAGCATCGCCTCGTAATCGGCGATCAGGCGCCGCTCGGTCTTTCGCTCCGCGGTATAGCCGAACGGATCGAACGCCGTTCCACGCAGGAACTTGAAGCGGCGCAGCACACCGAACGCCTTCATCATCCATGGGCCGAAGCTCATCTTCCGCGGCTCGCCGGTGGCCTTGTCGACCCTTGCCAGCAACGGCGGCGCAAGGTGGAATTCGTAACGCAGGCTGCCGGGCTCGAAGGCCGATGCCACCTGCTTGGCGAAGGTGCCGTCGGTATAGAGCCGCGCCACCTCGTATTCGTCCTTGTAAGCCATCAGCTTGAACAAATTGCGCGCGACCGCTTCGGCAAGGCCGCTGCGGCCGGGAGTCCTCGTATCCTCCGCCGCGCGGACCTTCGCGACCAGATCGCTATAGCGCTTCGCGTAAGCCACATCCTGATAGGCGGTGAGGAACGCGACGCGACGATCGATGATTTCGTCCAGCGACTGCGACAGCTTGCGGTTCTCGTCCTCCGCAGCCGCGCCTGGAATCAGATTTTCAACTTCAGCCACATCGATCGCGGCCCGGCGACCCCAACGGAAGGCGGCCTGGTTCATCGCCACCGCTTCGCCGTTCATCTCGATCGCAGTCTCGATCGATTCCGCCGAGAGCGGCAGCGCCCCCTTCTGGAACGCATAGCCCACCATGAACATGTTGGCGGCGATCGAGTTGCCGAGCAGCGCGGTCGCGAGCCGCGTCGCATCGATGAAGGAGGCCTGGTCGCGGCCTGCCGCCGACACGATGGCGCGCTTCAGCCGCTCCATCGGCAGGGAGAAATCCGCATTGCGCGTGAAATCGCCCGGCAGGAATTCGGCGAGATTGACGATCATGCGGGTGGTGCCGTGCTTCACCGCGGCGAGCACCTTCTTGTTGCCGGCCACCACAATGTCGCCGCCGAGGACGAGGTCGGCGCCGCCCGCCGCGATGCGGATGGCGTGGATGTCCTCGGGCTTGTTGGCAATGCGGATGTGGCTGTAGACCGCTCCACCCTTCTGCGCGAGCCCGGCCATGTCGATGATGCCGACACCCTTGCCTTCCAGATGCGCCGCCATCCCGAGCACGCCGCCGATGGTGACGACACCGGTGCCGCCGATGCCGGTGACGATGATGCCGTATGGCTCGTCGATTACCGGCAGGACAGGCGCGGGAAGCTTAGGCGCGTCACCCTCGGTGACCGCCCGGCCCTTCTTCGGTTTGGCGCCATGCACCGTCACGAACGACGGGCAGAAGCCGTTCACGCAGGAATAATCCTTGTTGCAGCTCGACTGGTCGATGGTGCGCTTGCGGCCCCACTCGGTCGCCAGCGGCTGCACCGAAACGCAATTCGATTTCACACCGCAATCGCCGCAGCCCTCGCAGACCAGTTCGTTGATCAGAACGCGCTTGTCCGGGTCGGGGAAGGCGCCGCGCTTGCGCCGGCGGCGCTTCTCGGCCGCACAGGTCTGATCATAGATCAGGACCGACGTACCGGGCACAGAGGCGAATTCGCGCTGCACCTCATTGAGGTCGTCGCGGTGATGGAAGGTGATACCCTTCGGCCAGTCGATGCCGCTCGGATATTTGCGAGGGTCGTCGCTGACAATGGCGATGCGCGCCACCCCTTCCGCAGACACCTGCCGGGCAATCTGCGGCACGGTCAGCTGGCCTTCGTGCTGCTGCCCGCCGGTCATCGCCACCGCGTCGTTGTAGAGGATCTTGTAGGTGATGTTCACGCCCGAGGCGATGGCGGCACGGATCGCCAGATAGCCGGAATGATTGTAGGTGCCGTCGCCGAGGTTCTGGAACACGTGGTTGCGGTTCGAGAACGGCGCCTCGCCGACCCAGTTCGCACCCTCGCCGCCCATATGGGTGTAACCGAGCGTGTTGCGGTCCATGAACTGCGCCATGTAGTGGCAGCCGATGCCGGCATAAGCCCGCATGCCCTCCGGCACCTTGGTCGAGGTGTTGTGCGGACACCCCGAACAGAAATAGGGCGACCGCGCCGCCACCTCCTGCAGCTCGGACAGCGCATGCTGCGCCTGCTTGAGCCGCGAAACCCTGGTCGCGATCGCATCGTCATGGCCGCGCGCCAGCAGACGGTCGCCGATGGTGATGGCGACTTCGTTCGGATCCAGCGCGCCCTTGATCGGGAACAGCCAGTTGCCGCGCTCGTCCTTTTTGCCGATGCAAAGCGGCTGGTTGGCGGTGCCGTAGAGCTCCTCGCGAACCTGCACTTCGAGCAGCGCGCGCTTCTCCTCGACGACGATGATGAGATCAAGCCCCTTTGCGAAGTCGATCAGTTCTTCACGCGGGATCGGCCACGGGCAGCCGATCTTGAAGATCCGAAGCCCGAGCTGATTGCAGCGCACTTCGTCGATGCCGAGTTCGTCGAGCGCCTGGCGCACATCGAGATAGGCCTTGCCGGTGGTGATGATGCCGATCTTGGCATTCGGCCCGCCGGACGTGATGATCTTGTTGAGCTTGTTGGCGCGGATGAAGGCGAGCATTGCGTCGCGCTTGTAGTCGTAGAGCCGCGCTTCCTGTCCGAGGATGGAGTCGTGCAGGCGGATATTGAGCCCGCCCTCGGGCATCACGAAATCCCGCGGGATCACGATATTCACGCGATCGAGCGAGCCATCGACCACGGCGGTCGCTTCCACCGTTTCGTGCATGCACTTGAGCGCCGCCCATGTCCCGCAGAAGCGCGACATGGCCAGGCCATAAAGCCCGTAGTCGATGATCTCCTGAACTCCGGCGGGGTTCAGGATCGGTATCATCACGTCGACGAAGTGATATTCGGACTGGTGCGCGGTGGTGGAGGATTCCGCGGTGTGGTCGTCGCCCATCAGCGCAAGCACGCCGCCGTGCTTCGACGAGCCGGCGAAGTTCGCATGCCGGAATACGTCGCCGGTGCGATCGACGCCGGGACCCTTGCCGTACCAGATGCCGAAGACGCCGTCGTACTTGCCTTCGCCGCGGAGTTCGGCCTGCTGGGTGCCCCACAGCGCGGTCGCAGCGAGATCCTCGTTCAGGCCGGGCTGGATGATGATGTCGTTTGGCGTCAGAAACTTGCGGGCGCGAATGAACTGGTTGTCCAGCCCGCCAAGCGGCGAACCGCGGTATCCGGTGACATAGCCAGCGGTATTGAGACCGGCGCGACGATCGCGCTCCTTCTGCATCAGGCAGAGCCGTACCAGAGCCTGGTAGCCGGTGACGAAAACCTGCTGCTTTGTCAGGTCGTATTTGTCGTCAAGACTGACCTGCCGCAAAGTCATGCGCGCGATCCTTTATGCCTCATGTGCGCACCAGGGCCAGCGATCGCTAGCCCGGATGGCTCGTTAAACTTGAGCAATAAAACTGATCAAGTTGGCAGATAGGTCAGCATTACTGACCATTTAAGGGCACCCCCGCCATTTATCGAGGGTTGTAGGGGTGCCGCTGCCGAGGCGGATTCGGGCATGAGCATTTTGAGGGACACGGGCATGATGCGCAAGCCCTGCTGCTACAAGCCACAGGTCTGCACAGGTCCCGAGTCCAAGCAGCGCCCGGAGGGTGTTCTCGAAGATTATGCTACCGCCGCGCGCAGGCGGGGACGACCGGCACGCAGGAGCCACAGCGCGATGGCGAGATTGAGCATGTTCCAGAGCAGCCCATTCAGGAATGCCGCGCGGTACGAACCGGTCAGGTCGAAGATGTAGCCGGACATCCAGCCCCCGAGCGCCATCCCGAGGACGTTGGCCATCACGACCATGCCGACCCGCGCCCCGGCTTCCTGTGGCGGGAAATACTCTCGAATGATCACCGCATAGCTTGGGACGAGCCCGCCCTGGAACATCCCGAACAGGATCGAGATGATGAACAGCGACGTGAGCCCGTCGAAAAACAGATAGAGGAACAATGCGACGGCCTGCATCACCGAGCCGATCAGCAGGGTCACGACACCGCCGAAGCGGTCGGCGACAAAGCCGGAAGCGACGCGGCTGACAATGCCGAACACCAGCATCAGTGACAGCATCTCGGCGCCGCGAGCGACGCCATATCCGAGATCGCCGCAATAGGCGACGATGTGCACCTGCGGCATCGCCATCGCGACACAGCAGGCAAGTCCGGCGATCCACAGCAATACAAACAGCGTGTTCTTCGAGACGCCGATATCCGGCGCCACGAAAGGCACGGCGTCGGCGCTTCCACTGCCACGCGGATCGGATCCGCGCCGGAACATCAGCGACAACGGCAGCATCGCAACAACGCAGATCATCCCGATGACGATATGCGCTTCACGCCAGCCTTCGCTGGAGATCAGATATTGCGTTACCGGCGGCCATATCGCGCCCGCCACATAGTTGCCGGTCGCGGCGATCGCGATCGCGATGCCGCGCCGCTTCTCGAACCAATGCGACAGGTCGGCAATCAACGGTCCGAACGAGGCGGCGCTGCCGAACCCGAGCACAAAGTGCGCGGCACAGAACAGCCATAGCGTCGGCGAGAAGCCAGCGCCGACGTAACCGATGCCGAGCGCGGCGATGCTGATCAGGATCGGCGTCAGAATGCCGAACCGGTCCGCCAGCCGGCCGAGAATGATGTTCACCACCGCAAAGCCTACCATGGCCATGGTGTAGGGC
>JAEWHY010000256.1 GCA_023387555.1 Pseudomonadota bacterium | reverse complement strand
CCGCAGATGCATCGGGGTGGTGCCGGCATGGTCGGCCGCGCCCCTGAATACGATCTCGATGCGGGTGATGCCGACGATCGCTGTGACGATGCCGACGTCGATCTTGCCGTCCTGCAGGACCAGGCCCTGCTCGATATGCAGTTCGAAGAAGGCGGCAATGTCATTGCGCCTGGCATCGGGGAGCGACGCGACCCGGCCGCCGATGCGGTCGATCGCATGCGACAGCACTTCACCGCCCGGCTCGGTATAGCCGAGCATCCGCTCCTCCAGCACACCGGCCATACCGCGGCTGCCGATGCAGGACAGTCCGAATTCGCTCGGCTCCTCGGCGAGAAAATCTACGACTTCGATGGCGTGCCGCAGCGTCACGCCCCGGTCCGCCAGCGACCGCGCGATTTCGAGGGCGGTCAGCACGCCGGCAGCGCCGTCGAACCGGCCGCCCGACGGCACCGTGTCCGAATGCGAACCGATCATAATGGTGCCGGCCGTTGCATCCGTTCCCGCGCGGCGGCCGATCAGATTGCCGGCTGGATCGATCCGGGTCGTGAGGCCGGCGGCCTCGAATCGGTTCCGCAGCCAGGCGCGGCCTTCGTCGAACAGCGGAGAGAATGAGCGGCGGGTATAGGGCTTGCCGGGATCGGTGATCTCCGCGAGTTGCATGAGATCATCCCACAGTCGCCGTCCGTCAATCGGTAGATTGCCTGCCATTTACAACCGCCGGATCTGCTGCGCGCGGCCCGGACAGTCGCCTGCCTGACGCCGCCACGTGGTGCCATCGAATGTTGTCTCGCCGCACGTGAAAGCGGTTGCGGGGCGGCGTGTCAAATCCATGCCCGGACCGGTGTTGCAACATCGCCGCCAGCGCGGGCCTCACAGCGCGCATTGCAACGGCGGTGAAGCCGCGACGGCAACAGGAGGTAAAATTTCGGCCCGCGTCCCAGCAGATCGAGCAACCGCGCGCCTGCCGCGACCTCTTGACCGCATAGCTTATAAAGACAAGGCTGAAATGAACGAACAAGGATGCGGCGATGCCCGAGCTTTCCGATCTGCGGATTCCCTATGGCGCCTATTGGTCGACACCGTTTTCGCGCTGGCAGATGAGCCTTTCCGACCTGCACAGCATGAAGCTTGCCGCAACGACGGCGGCGAAGGTCGCCAAGGAGAAGCAATGGCCGCTGGAGACGCTCGATCACGCCGTCCTCGGCATGACCGTGCCGCAGGAAAAGTCGTTCTGGGGAACGCCCTGGGTCATGACCATGATGGGCGCGCCCTTCGTCACCGGACCGACAGTGTCGCAGGCCTGCGCGACTTCGGCGCGGGCGCTGTCGGCCGCGGCCGGGGAGATCGCGGCGGGCGATGCCACCGCGTCACTGGTCGTGACCTGCGACCGCACCTCCAATTCCCCGGTGGTGGTGCATCCCAATCCGCGCGGGCCGAGCGGCGCCCCGAGTGTCGAGAACTGGATGCTCGACAATTTCAACGACGAGCCGACCGGGCATTTTGCCATGGTGGACACGGCTGAAAACTGCGCCCGCGACTGGCAGATTTCGACCGAGGAGCAGCACGATCTCGTCGCGCTGCGCTACCAACAATACCGCGATGCCCTGAAGGACGATTCCGCGTTCCTCAAACGATTTATGACGCTGCCCTTTGCCGTGCCGGACCCGCGCTTCAAGAAGGAAACCGGGACGCTGTCCGGCGACGAAGGCATCCACGACACCACCTTCGAGGGCCTGAAGAAATTGAAGCCGGTGCGCGAGGGCGGCACCGTGACGTTCGGTGGCCAGACCCATCCCGCCGACGGCAACGCCGGACTGATCGTGACCGGAAAGGATCGGGTCGCCGAGTTCACCCGTGAACCCGGCATCGAGATCCGCATTCTCGGTTTCGGCCAGGCGCGCGAGCGGCATGCCTATATGCCGGCGGCGCCGGTCAAGGCGGCACGGCGCGCACTCGATGCGGCGGGGCTGACGATCGACCGGATCGACGTGTTCAAGTCGCACAATCCTTTCGTGGTCAACGACATCGTGTTCGCGCGCGAGACCGGCGTCGATCCGACGAAGATGAACAATTTCGGCTGCTCGCTGGTGTTCGGCCATCCGCAGGGGCCGACGGGCCTGCGCCTGATCATCGAGATGATCGAGGAACTCGCGATGCGAGGCGGCGGCAACGGCCTGTTCCATGGCTGCGCGGCCGGCGACACCGCGATGGCGACGGTCGTGTCGGTTCGCGATACGCGGTAGCCGGCGCCCTTCGCCCGTCGGTGAAATCCGTCCTCAGAGCAGCAGCTTGTCCAGCGTGATCGGCAGGTCGCGAACCCGCTTGCCGGTTGCGTGATAGACCGCGTTGGCAATTGCCGCGGCGACGCCGACAATGCCGATCTCGCCGACGCCCTTGATGCCGAGCGGGTTGATCGTGGCGTCGGGCTCGTCGACGAAGATCACCTCGATGTCGTGGACGTCGGCGTTCACCGGCACATGATATTCGGCGATATTGGCGTTGGTGACGCGGCCGAACCGGTGGTCGATCAGCGTTTCCTCATGCAGCGCCATGCCGATGCCCCAGATCATGCTGCCCATGATCTGGCTGCGTGCGGTCATGGCATTGACGATGCGCCCGGCCGCAACCGCGCTGACCAGACGGGTGACGCGGATCACGCCGAGGTCCTCGTCGATCTTCACTTCGGCGAATGTCGCCGAATGCGTATTGCGCGAGTGCTTTTCGTCCTTCTCGAACTCATTGACCCGCTCGCGCACGACGCGGCTGACGCCGCTCCGCTGCATCACATCCGCGATCGCAACGATCCGATTGGGGTCCCGCTTGCTGACCAGCTTGCCGTCCTTCAGTTCGACTTCGTCCGGTCCGGCATCGGCAAGCGGCGAGCCGGGGTGCGACTGCGCAAGCTGTAGCAATTCGGCGCGGACCTCCGCGCCTGCCTTCAGGATGGCAATGGCCACCGAGGCGGTGGTCCAGGAGCCGCCCGACACCTGCGACATCGGCAAGCTGGAATCGCCGATCTTCACGGCGACGTTTTCGATCGGCACGCCGAGTACGTCGGCGGTGATCTGAGCCATGATGGTATAGGTGCCGGTGCCGATGTCCTGCGTCGCGCAGGCCACCTCCGCATGGCCGTTGGCGGTGAGTGCGACGCGGACCGCGCACGGCATCTGCAGCGCTTCCCAGATGCCGGTGCCCATGCCCCAGCCGACAAGCTCCTTGCCGTCGCGCATCGAGCGCGGTTCGGGACTGCGCCGGCTCCAGCCGAAGGCGTCCGCGGCCTGCCGGTAGCATTCGCGCAGCTGCTTGCTGCTGAAGGGCAGATTTTCAGCCTGGTCGGTGTCGGAATAATTGCGCAGCCGCAGTTCGAGCGGATCGATCTTTGCCGCGATCGCGAGTTCGTCCATCGCGCACTCAAGCGCATAGACGCCGGTGGCTGCGCCCGGTGCGCGCATGTCTCCGGGCGTCGGCAGATCGAGGTGAGCGAGGCGGTGGACGTAATCGACATTGGCGCAGGTATAGAGCTGGTCCGCCCAGCTGATGTCATTGCGCGCGAAGTCCTCGTATTGCGAGGTCATCGCGATGGCTTCATGCGTGATCGCCTCGAGTTTGCCGTCGGTCCCGGCGCCGAGCGCAATGCGCTCGATGGTCTGCGGCCGGAAGCTCAGCCCGTACAGCTGCTGACGGGTCAGCACGAGGCGCACCGAGCGCTTGAGCGCACGCGCGGCGAGGACGGCGAGCGCCACGTTGTATTGCGGGCGCAGGCCTGCGCCGAAGCCGCCGCCCATGTAATGGGTAATGACCTGCACATCCTCCGGCTTCATGCCGAACACGCTGCAGACATAGCGCTGGACGTTCTGCACCCCTTGGGTCTTGTCGTAGACGGTGATCCGGCCGTCGTCGTGCCATTCGACGGTGGTCCCGAACAATTCCATCGGGTTGTGATGCTCGACCGGAATGCTGTATTCGGCCCCATGCCGGATGCCGGCCTGGGCCAGGGCTGCGGCAGCGTCACCGCGCGGCTTGGCTGGCCGGTCAATCTTCACGGCATCGCCGCGCGCCTTCTCGAGATCCGTGACGTGGGCCTCGGTTTCATACGTGATCCGCAGCAGCGTCGCGGCGAAGGTCGCGGTCTCGGAATCATTTGCGAGCACCAGCGCGACCGGCTGCCCGTTGAAATGCACCCTGCCGTCGTACAGCGGACGGAACGGCGATCCATCGTCAGGCGCCACGTCATCCTTGTAGGCATCGTCGCTGTCGGGCAGGGGCGGCCGGTTCTCGTGGGTCAGCACCGCGATCACGCCATCGACGCCGAGCGCCTCGGCGGCATCGATGCGGGCGATGCGGCCCTTTGTGATCCCGGACCCGACGACGCAGGCGTGAACCAGCTCGGGCAGATTGAATTCGCCGGCATATTTGGCCGCGCCGGTCACCTTGGCGTGGCCGTCAATGCGCGGCGTGCCGGCTCCGATGTAAGGGCCGGTGGCCTTGGCTTGCGAACTGTCCGACCTGGTCGCGGAGTCCTGCGCGCTCTCTTGCGCGGCCGGCTGGCCGGCAATGGCAAGAGTGCCGAGAGCGCTCGCACCTTGCACGACCGAGCGGCGGCTGATGTCTGGCGTCATCGATATTTTCCTTCAGACTGGGCGCGCATGCTGGCGCCAGGCTTCACCCTGAATCAGCGGATCTTCTTGTCGGACTGGGATTGCGGCGTTCCGTTCGCAGCCTGCGTCAAGGTGCGGATCACCGCGCGGCGCGCGAGTTCGATCTTGAAGCCGTTGTGCTCGCGTGCCGTGGCGCCCTGCAGCGCGATATCGGCAGCGCGCGCAAATGCTTCCGCGCTGACGGTTTCGCCGCGCAGCGCCGCTTCCGCCGCGGGGATGCGCCAGGGCTTGTGCGCCACGCCGCCGAGCGCAAAACGCGCGTCGCGGATGGTCCGGCCATCCAGTTCCACCGCCGCGGCGACCGAAACCAGCGCGAAGGCGTAGGACAAGCGATCCCTGATTTTCAGGTAGCTGTAGTTCGACGTGAACCCCCTGGCCGGAAGTTCGACGGCCGTGATGATTTCGTGCGGACCAAGGTTGGTGTCCTGCTCCGGGCGGTCGCCCGGCAGGCGGTGGAAATCCGAGACCGCGATGGTGCGTGTGCCATTTGGGCCTGCCACATGCACGATGGCATCGAGCGCAACCAGCGCCACGCACATGTCGGATGGATGGGTCGCGATGCAGGCCTCGCTGGTGCCAAGGATGGCATGGCCGCGATTGAGCCCGCCGATCGCCGAACAGCCGCTGCCCGGCTCGCGCTTGTTGCAGGGCGTGACGACGTCATAGAAATACGAACAGCGGGTCCGCTGCAGAAGATTGCCACCGACCGAGGCCATGTTGCGCAATTGCTGCGATGCGCCGGCGAGGATCGCGCTCGCCACCAGCGGATAGCGTTCCGCGATCATCGGGTGATAGGCCAGATCCGTATTGGGAACGAGCGCGCCGATCAGCAGCCCGCCGTCCCTGGTTTCCTCGACCGTCTTCAGCGGCAGATGCGAGATGTCGATCAGCCGGGTCGGCCGCTCGACCTCGTATTTCATAAGGTCGAGCAAATTGGTCCCGCCGGCGATGAACTTGGCCTGCGAATCCGCTGCGATCCGGTTCACGGCGTCGGCGACGCTCGCCGCCCGGACATAGTCGAAGTTGATCATGCCTTGCCTCCCATCACGACCATCGCCTGCTGGATCGCGGCGACGATGTTGGGATAGGCCGCGCAGCGGCAGAGATTGCCGCTCATCAGTTCGCGGATGTCGTCGGGCGTCTTGGCCTTGCCTTCGGCGATTAGCCCGGCCGCAGAGCAGAGCTGGCCCGGCGTGCAATAGCCGCACTGGAACGCGTCATGATCGATGAAAGCCTGCTGCAGCGGGTGAAGCTTGTCGCCGCTGGCGAGTCCTTCGACGGTGGTGACGCTGGCGCCGTCCTTCATTACCGCGAGCGTCAGGCAGGAATTGACCCTGCGGCCGTCGACCAGCACGGTGCAGGCGCCGCATTGGCCATGGTCGCAGCCCTTCTTCGTGCCAGTCAGTCCGAGATGATCGCGCAAAGCATCGAGCAGGGTGGTCCAGGGCGCGATCTCGAGCTGGGCCGGGACATCGTTGACGGTGAGTGAAATCGCGTGCCGGGGCGGAGCCTTGGTCATGAGAATTTCCTCTGAACGATCGCCGGGCAGTCCCGAGTGAGAGAGGGAAGGCGAGAGAGGCAAACGGGCGCAACGCGCGCGGAATGAAAAAGGTCCGCCATCGCGCAGATTAAAAAGGTCCGTCATGATGTGCCCGTTCAGCTTTCTTGTCGATTGCGCGGGTCCGACTAATTTGTCGCAATATCCCGCACCTGACGGTGCCTCGCGACCGCGGACAGCCGCGTGCCGAAAAATTGGGCGCATCGCGCGCCGGTTTGACCCTCACAGGGCAACTTCGTATAGGCTGCGGACCATCTGGACCCTCAGTCTGTCCTTGTGCGGCAGGCGGATGAGATCGGGCTCACGAAGTTTTGACGGGTTGCGGTCGGCCATGAGCATGACGCTTGCGGAAAAGATCATCGCACGGGCAGCGGGCCGGGCATCGGTCGCCCCGGGCGAGGTCGTGACCTGCGCCGTCGATCTCGCCATGATCCACGATTCCGGCGGACCGCGCCGCGTCGAGCCCATTCTCAAGCAGCTCGGTGTCGACATCTGGGACCCGGCGAAAGTGGTGCTGATCACGGACCACTACGTCCCGGCGACCGATGACGAGAGCCGCCGCATCCAGAGCGTGACCCGGCAATTCGCCGCCGATCGCCGCATCGCGAATTTCTACGACCAGCAGGGCATCTGCCACGTGGTGCTGCCCGAGCGCGGGCATCTGCGGCCGGGCATGTTCGCGGTCGGTGGCGACAGCCATTCGCCGACCGGCGGCGCCTTCGCCGCGTATATGTTCGGCATCGGCGCCACCGAGATGGCCGGTGTGCTGGCGACCGGCGAGATCTGGGTCCGGGTGCCGGAGACGATCCGCATCGAATGGACCGGGCGGCTCGGTCGCGGCGTGTCCGCCAAGGACATGATGCTGCATCTGTGCGCCCGCCTCGGGATGGACGGCGGCCGTTATCAGGCCGTGGAATATACCGGCGCGGGCGTGCGCGCCCTGCCGATGCAGGAGCGGATGACACTGTCCAACATGGCGGCGGAACTTGGCGCGCAGGCCGGATTGATCGAAGCCGACGACATCACCGCTTCCTATCTGCGGGCGGTTGGTGCCGCGCCGCGCGCCGTTGATGACTGGCGGAGCGATGACGGCAGTTCGGCATCAGAACACCATGTGTTCGATGCCAGCGCGCTCGCGCCCCAGGTCGCGGCGCCGCACAGTCCGGCGAATGCCGGCCCGGTCGAGGAACATGCCGGCACGCCGGTCGATGTCGTCTACATCGGCGCCTGCACCGGCGCGAAGCTCGAGGATCTGCGGATGGCTGCCGAGGTGCTGCGCGGGCGCAAGGCCGCGAAATCCGTCGAACTCGTCTGCGCGCCCGCATCCCTGCGCGATCAGGAGATCGCGCGGGCCGAGGGCACGCTCGGCGCGATCCTCGATGCCGGCGCGAAGCTGTTGCCGAATGCCTGCGGCATCTGCGCGGGCTATGGCGACAACCGGCTTGGCGAAGACGTCGTTGCCATCTCGTCCACCGCTCGCAACTTCAAGGGCCGCATGGGCGCTGCAAGTTCGAAGGTCTATCTCGGCTCGCCCTATACGACCGCGGCCTCGGCCATCGAAGGGCGGATCGCCGATCCGCGGCCCTATCTGCAGGGAGGCCGGGCGTGAGCGGCCGCGCCTTCGTATTCGGCGACGACATCGATACCGATGTGCTTGCGCCGGGCCGCTACATGAAGGGCCCGATCGAGGACCTCGCGCAGCATTGCCTGGAAGCCATCGCGCCGGATTTCGCCAGGGAGGTGCGTCCGGGCGATGTGGTAGTGGCGGGCCGCAATTTCGGCATGGGCTCCTCGCGCGAACAGGCGGCGCAGGCGCTGAAAGTGCTGGGCGTCGCGGCGGTGGTCGCCACATCCTTCGGCGGCATCTTCTATCGCAATGCGCTCAACCTTGGTCTGCCGGTCGTCGTGTGTGCGCAGTCCGGTACGATCCGGCCGGGCGACCGGCTGCGCGTCGATCTCGCCGGCGGCAAGGTGACGAACGAAACCTCCGGACAGACGCTGCCGAGCGAAAAGCTGCCGCAATTCCTGCTCGACATGCTCGCCGATGGCGGTCTCGTTCCGCATCTGGAGAAGAAATTCGCCGCGCGGAAGGCGGGCTGATCAGCGCGCGCGCAGTGCCGCGATGAAATCCGCGCAGTTTGTCACATCCGCGACCGAACGCATCGCCGCGACATTGGCGGCGTGCACCTCTTCCGAGAAGGCGGCGCAGCCATCCTCCAGCAACACGCAATGGAAGTCGCGGACATGCGCATCGCGCAATGTCGAGGCGACGCCGCCATTGGTGACGATGCCGCAGAACGCGAGGGTCTCGATCCCGGCTTTGCGCAGCACCCATTCCAGCCGGCTCATGTAGAAGGCGGAATAGGCGACCTTCTCGACCGAGAGGTCCGCGGGCTGGAGCTCGTCGATCAGCGCGTGACCGAAGCTGCCCGGCGCGAAATCGCCCTTGCGCAGGAACGGCCGCAAAGTCTTCAGATGCGGCGAGATGAAGGGCTCGCCGCCCTTGCCGGGGACGAGGGTGAAATGGGTCGAGATCACCCATCCGCCGGCGGCACGCACGGCATCAGCGACCGGCTTCACGCGGCCCGGGAGCGCCGCGATAGCCGCCGAGGTCGCGCCGCCCCGCGCATAGGCGCCGTCCGGATGCAGGAAATCATTCTGCAGGTCGACGATGACGAGCCCCACCGTCTCAGGCCGCGAAAGATCGATCATGTCGGCTGCCGCTCGATGATGACGTTGCCGAAGCGGTCCACGCGCCCCTGCAGATCCGGTTCGATGAAGATGGTCGCATCCTCTTGTTCGAGGATGGCCGGGCCGGCGATCACGGCGTCGACCGGCAAGGCGCGGCGCGCGTACACCGTGGCATCTTGCCATCCGCCGTCGACATAGACCGGGCGCTCGCCCTGCTTCGCCGATGCGATGCTGCCGCCCGCGGGCGCAAGCGTTGCGAGGTCGAGTTTCGGCCGCCGGCCGATCAGCGCCACATGCAGGTTCAGCACCCGGATCGCGATCCCATCGAGCAGGCGGCCATAAACCTCGCGATAGCGCGCCTCGAAGGCCTCCTGCAGCGACGCCGTGTCGACCGGCCGGCCGGGTTGCCAGCCGACCGGCACGGCGACCGTATGGGTCTGGCCGAGATAGAGCATGTCGCACGCCACGAGGACATCGCGTCCCTCGAAGGCGACGCCGGAGCGGTCGAGCAGGCGCATCCCGGTTTCGGCCTTGTCCGCGATCTGCGCATTGAACGCGTCGAAGTCGATCTCGCCGAGCGTGCGGTTCACCGTATGCACGAAGTCGTGGCGCATATCGGCGATCACGCAGCCGAGCGCCGAAGTCACGCCGGGATAGGGCGGCACCAGCGCGGCCTTCAGTCCGACCTCCTTCATCAGCGCGCCGGCATGCAGCGCGCCGCCGCCTCCGAACGGCATCAGCACGAAGTCGCGCGGGTTATGCCCGCGCTCGATCGAGACGAGGCGGATGGCGCCGGCCATGCGGCTGTTGGCGACCCGCACGATCGCTTCCGCCGCGGCCACCGGATCGAGCCCGAGCGCATCGCCCACATGCGCCTTGATGGCGGCCTTGGCCGCTTCGACGTCGAGCCGCATCAGCGCGCCGCCGATCGGCCGGTCCGGATTGATGCGGCCAAGGACGACATTGGCATCGGTCAGGGTCGGCCGGTCGTTGCCCTGTCCGTAACAGACCGGACCCGGCACCGCGCCTGCGGATTCCGGGCCGACCTGCAGCAGCCCGCCGCGATCGACATGCGCGATCGAGCCGCCAGCGGCGCCGATCGTCGTGATCTCGATCATCGGGGTGCGTACCACGAGGCCGAAATCGATCGCGGTCTGCGCCGCAAGCGCCGTCTCGCCGCGCGCGATCAACGACACGTCGAAACTGGTGCCGCCGACATCGCCGGTCACCACATTCGGGAAGCCCGCGGCCTGCGCGATATGCGCCGCCGCGATCACGCCGGCGGCCGGGCCGGACAGGGCGGTGCGCACCGGCATCGCCTTCGCGGTCTCGACCGTCATCACGCCGCCGTTCGACTGCACGATCAGCAACTGCCCGGCAAAGCCTTGCGTGCCGAGTTCGGATTGGAGGCGGTCGAGATAGTCCGCCACCACGGGCTGCAGATAGGCGTTCAGCACGGTGGTCGAGGTGCGCTCGAATTCGCGGATCTCCGGCAGGATGTCGCTGGAGATATTCACGTAGGCATTCGGCCAGACCGACCGGATCGCCTCCGCGGCAATCCTTTCGTTCTCGGAATTGGCGTAGGCATTGATGAAGGTCACCGCGACCGCCTGCGCGCCGCGCGCCAGCAATTCACGTGCGCGCTCTTTCACCTCGTCGGCGCTGACGGCGGTATGAACCGAGCCATCCGCCAGCACCCGCTCGCGGACTTCGACGCGGCGCTCGCGCGGCACCACAGGCTCGAACTGGCCCCACAGGCCCCAGGTCTGCGGCCGGTCGCGGCGCCGCATTTCCAGCACGTCGCGGAAGCCTTCGGTCGCGATCACGCCGGCCTTGCCGCCCTTCCGTTCGAGCAGCGCATTCGTGCCGACGGTGGTGCCATGAACGATGGTCGCGACCGCGGAGATGTCGTCGGCGCCCTTGCGGATTCCGCTCAGAAAGCCGGCGGCCTCGCGTCCGCGCGTCGACGGCACCTTGGCAATCCAGGATTTCCCGGTGCTCTCGTCGAGATAGAACAGGTCCGTGAAGGTGCCGCCGACATCGACGCCAATGACAAGACGGCCGCTCATGAAAGCCCCGCCTTGCCGTAGTCGCGCGCTGCGGCCTCGCGCGTGATGTAGTCGTTTTCGATATCGCGCACGACGGCGGCGTCGGTGCGCGCGGCGACTGGGCCATAGCCGCCGCCGCCCGGCGTTTCGAGCCGCACCTTCTCGCCCCGTGCGAGCTTGATGCCGACCCACTTCGACGCCATCGGCGGCGTCTCGGCGCGGCCATCGTTGCGGATCACGCTGAACCGGTTGAGCGCGCCGGGTTCGCCGCCCAGAACACCAGGAGGAGCAAAACGTCCGCGTTCGCCGAACAGGAATACGTCGGCCTGCTCCTCGAGCAGTTCGACCTCATAGAT
>JAEWHY010000233.1 GCA_023387555.1 Pseudomonadota bacterium | reverse complement strand
CTTTCATGGGGCGCGGGCTGCTGGCAGGTGCGCCCGACATCGTCGCGGGGACCTATCTCGGTCTTGCGGGTGAGAAGACCGTGACTGCGCTGGTGGAGGAGTCCGACGCGGCGCTTCTGCTCGGCGTGATCCTGTGCGACACCAATTTCGCATTGTCGAGCCGCACGCTCGATCCGCGGCGCACCATGCTGGCCAGCGACCGGCAGGTTCGCATCGGCCACCACACCTATGCCGGCCTGCCGCTTGATGTGCTGGTCGACGCGCTGATCGAACGGGCCGGCGCGGCGAAGCTGAAGCCGTCGAAGATCAAGCGGCCGCGGACGCTCTATCCGCGCGGTTTGAAGGCCGACGACAAGGCGGTGGCGCCATCCGACATTGCCTGCGCGATCAATGATCTGTTCGACCGCCACTGTCCGATGCCGATGACCGCGGACATGGGCGACTGCCTGTTCACCGCGATGGAGATCGAGAATACCGAACTGGCCGCGCCCGGCTATTACGCCGGCATGGGGTTCGGCGTTCCGGCGGGGATCGGCGCTGCCGCGGCCCTCGGCGAGCGGCCGATGATCCTCGTCGGCGACGGCGCCTTCCAGATGACCGGCTGGGAACTCGGCAATTGCCGCCGCTACGGGCTCGATCCGATCGTCGTGCTGTTCAACAATTGCTCGTGGGAGATGCTGCGGGTGTTCCAGCCGGAATCGAAGTTCAACGATCTCCCGGACTGGAATTTCGCGGCCATCGCGCCCTCGCTCGGCGGGCATGGCGCGCGCGTTTCGACGCGTCTGGAATTGCGCGACGCGCTGGAGGCGGCGATGGCGCGGCGCGGCCAGTTTTCACTGGTCGAGGTGATGCTCAGGCGCGGCGAGACCTCGCAGACGCTGCATCGCTTCGTGACCGGCTTCAAGGCCGCACGGGAGAAGATGGCGAAGGGGTGATGTCATTCCGGGGCACCACGAAGCGACGCCCCGGAATGACGGCAACTAACTCCATATCTCCCGCACGCCATCGATCACGAACTGCACCGCGAGCGCGGCGAGGATCACGCCAAGCAGCCGTTCCAGCACCACGTTGCCGGTGATGCCGAGCAATCTCGAAAGACGGGTTCCGAGCAGGAAGGCGAGGAGGCAGGCGAGCATCACGACCGCGACGACGGCGATCAGTGCGCCAAGCCGCAACGGATCGCCGGCCGTGCGCCCGGCGAGCAGGATGACCGCGGTGATCGCGCCGGGCCCCGCCATCAGCGGAATGGCGAGCGGGAAGGCGGCGATGTTGCGGACACGCTCGTCGACCGCGGCCTCCGCGCTCTGGCTCTCGCGCACGATGCGCACGCCAAACACCATTTCCGAGGCGATGGAGAACAGGAGGAGCCCGCCTGCGATCCGGAACGCCGGCAAGCCGATCCCGAGCTGCCGCAGCACCCAGTCGCCGATCAGGGCCGCCCCGCACAGGATCACGAAGGCGATCACGCTGGCGCGCACCGCGACGGCGCGGCGGGCAGCGACGGGCAGCCGTACGGTCAGCGAGGCGAAGATCGGCACGAGGCCGAGCGGGTCGACCACGACCAGCAGGGTCACCAGCGCCGATATGAGGAATTCCGGATTCATGGCGCGGGAGCCTCGCGCGCAAGGCCAAAAAAGGCAATGCTGGGGCAGCCGCCCGGGGTTCCTGAAGGCGCAATACAAACCATTGAAATATCTTGCTAAAATCAGATGGTTGCGGTGCGAAAGTATTGGCTTTGGCGGAATGAATCGGCTATCAAAAATCTGACATTAGCGACCAGAAGCTGAAAACAGCCGAACCGGATATCCTTCTTGCCTGACCCCGAAAACCCCGCCGCCGGAGGCGCTTTGCCGCCGGACATCCGCCCCGTGTCGATCACGGAGGAGATGAAGCGCTCGTATCTCGATTACGCGATGAGCGTGATCGTGTCGCGTGCGCTGCCGGATGCGCGCGACGGTCTCAAGCCGGTGCATCGGCGCATCCTCTATTCGATGCACGAGCAGGGGCATACGCCCGACAAGAAATACGTGAAGTCGGCGCGCATCGTCGGCGACGTGATGGGTAAATATCACCCGCACGGCGACCAGGCGATCTACGACTCGCTGGTGCGTATGGCGCAGGACTTCTCCATGCGCCTGATGCTGATCGACGGGCAGGGCAATTTCGGCTCGGTCGACGGCGATCCCCCGGCGGCGATGCGCTACACGGAGTCGCGCCTGGCGAGGCCCGCGATGTCGCTCCTTGCCGACATCGACAGCGACACCGTCGACTTCCAGCCGAACTACGACGGCAACGAGAGGGAGCCGGTCGTCCTTCCGGCGCGCTTCCCGAACCTGCTCGCCAATGGCGCCGGCGGCATCGCGGTCGGCATGGCGACCAATATCCCGCCGCACAATCTCGGCGAACTGATCGATGCGTGCGTCGCGATGATCGACGATCCGGCGATCACGATCGCCGATCTGAATGCGATCGTGCCGGGCCCCGATTTCCCGACCGGCGGTGTGATCCTCGGCCGCGGCGGCATTCGTCTCGCCTATGAGACCGGCCGCGGCTCGATCGTGATGCGTGGCAAGGTCGAGATCGAGACCATCCGCAAGGAACGCGAAGCGATCATCATCACCGAGATCCCGTATCAGG
>JAEWHY010000226.1 GCA_023387555.1 Pseudomonadota bacterium | reverse complement strand
GTCCAGCTTTCCACCCGCCAGTCGTCACGTTCGGTGGTGCCGGCGAAATTCATCAAAGAGCCGCCGCGCACCGGATAATGCACGACGTGTCCGCCGGGACCGACCCAGTTGGTGCCGACCGGGCGGCGCAGCCGTTCCGGCAGACGCTCCATCGGAATGAGACCGCGCCAGATCATCAGTCCGGTGAAATGCGCCGGCATCTCGCCGAACAGGGTATTGCGGATGCGCGAGTGAACGCCATCGGCGCCGATCAATGCGTCGCCCCGAAAGCGCGTACCATCGTCGCAAAGCGCGGTGACGCCGCTTTCATCCTGCTCGAAGCTCGTGACGCGGGCATTCAGCGCGATCGCATTCGGCGCGGCGGATGTCACCGCATCGCGCAGGATGCGATGCAGGTCGCCGCGATGGATCATGAAATAGGGCGCGCCGTAACGCTTGCGCGAGACCGCGCCGAGATCGAACAATTTCCAGGTCTCGCCGGTGCTCCAGAGCCGGATCTCCTTGCCGGCCGGCTCGCACCACACCTGCTCTAATGCTGGTTCGAGGCCCAGCGAGAACAGCGCATGCGCGCCGTTGGCCGAGACCTGCAGGCCTGCGCCGATTTCGGCAAGTTCGCGCGCCTGCTCGATGACGCTGACGCGGATGCCGCGGGACAGCAAGGCAAGGGCCGCGGCGAGGCCGCCGATACCGGCACCGATGATCAGAACGTGGGGACGAGCGGACATGGCTGGAACCGGCACGAAGGAGGAACTGGATTGTTCCAACTCCGCCGGCGTCAGCGCAAGCTCAAAACGTGCCCTCTCAGGGGGTGTTCTTGATGAGCGGGCCGTAAGTCGCGCGAAGGCGCTGATTGGGGCCATCGCTGCGCTCGTCCACCCGGCGCGCGGCCTCGTTGATTTCGGTCCAGGCCCGGCGGATGCTGTCGTCATTCTGCTGGGGCGCCGGGGGAATGGTCGGCGGAATGAGGCGGCTCGGAACCGGGATGACATCGAGCGGCGGCCGCGGCGCTTTGGGCTCGGCAGGCGCGACCTTTGCATCGGCATGCACGGGCTTCGGCTCGTCCGGCTGCGCTGCGGCCGGCCGGGCCGGCGGCGCGAAGGGCACTACTTCGATACGACGCGTCTGATGCGCGTGCTGCCCCGGCGCGTCATTTTCAGTCTGCACCAGAAGCGAGGTGAGGGCGGCGATCTCCGCCTTGATCGCCGCGATCTCCGTCTCCGCGCGGTTCAGCGCGGCATCCTTGCCGGCGAGTTCAGCGCGCAGGGCCGCAAGCGCGCGTTCGCCGGACTGCAGCGTCGCGTCGCGTGCGGCCAGTTCGCGCTTCAAGGCTGCGATCTCGGCTTCGAATGACTGGACCGCCGCTTGCTTGTCGGCCGCGCCGTGACGTGTGTCCCGCGCCGACAACTCGTTTCGTAGCGATGCAATGTCCTGCTGCAGGGCGCGAAGCGTGATGTCTCTCGCCGAGAGTTCGTCGCGCAACGATGAAACGTCGCGATCCGCCGCCCGCAATGCCGCATCCTTTCTGGCAAGGTCTCTTTGAAGAACGGTAATCTCGCCTTCCGCTGCGCCGAGCGTTGCGTCTGTGCCGGAGTATTCGCGCCGTACCTCACGCAACTCGTCGCGCGCCGACTGCTCGCGCGCCTCGCTTTCGCGCAGCGCCGCGGTGATCGCTTCGATTTCCTGTTTCAGCCGATCGACAAGCTGGTTCTTCTTTGCAAGGTCGGTGGCGTGCGCAACGGTTCGGTCCTTGAGCTTGTCGATCTTCAGTTCGAGATCGCGGGTCGCAGCAGCGAAGCCGGCACGGATCGTGTCCTTTTCCGCCCGGATTTCCTGCATGGATAGCGGCAGAACCTCGAGGCGCGCGCGGGCCAGGCGGACCGCGCGGTTGTGCACCGCCGGCATCACCATGAGCGCGGTGAGCCAGGCGAGGCAGAACCCGATGCCGCCGAACATCAGATATTCGAGTGGGATGCCAAACATGACAACGTCCGCCACAGGTCTTCCAGCATTCCCGTTGCATGCAGGCCCGGCGGCTTCAAGCAGCGCCCGGCGTTAACCTGAATGCGAGAGGCGGGACCGGCCGATCCTTTTCCGCGCGAATTCGTTATCGTGCCAGTTTCGGACCGATCGATAAAGCGGGGCAGGGCATGCGCTATGAGCTTTACTATTGGCCGGAAATCCAGGGCCGGGGCGAGTATGTGCGCCTCGCCCTCGAGGACGCCGGCGCCGATTACACCGATGTCGCCCGCGAACCCGGCGGCGAAAGCCGGATGATGGATCTGATGCAGGGGCAGGGTTCCAAGACGCCGCCCTTCGCGCCGCCGTTCCTCAAGGCGGGCAGGCTCGTGATCGGCCAGACCGCCAATATCCTGCTGTATCTGGGGCCTCGGCTCGGCCTTGCTCCGAAATCCGACGCCGGGCGCCTCTGGGTGCATCAGCTGCAGCTCACCATCGCGGACCTCGTGGTGGAGGTGCATGATACCCATCATCCGATCGGGTCGGGGCTCTATTACGAGGACCAGAAGCCGGAAGCTGCGCGTCGGGCCGAGGATTTCCGGGCGCATCGGGCGCCGAAATACTATGGCTACTTCGAAGAGATCCTGACGTCCTCCGGCGGGCCCTATCTCACCGGCCGCCGCGCCAGCTATGCCGACCTTTCGCTGTTCCAGATCGTTGACGGCATGCGTTACGCCTTTCCGCGTCTGAGCCGGCGGCTCGCGAAGAAGCATCCGGGCATCGAGGAATTGCATCGCCGCGTCGCGTCGCGTCCGGGCGTCGCCGCTTATCTGAAGAGCGATCGGCGGATTGCGTTCAACCAGATGGGAATCTTCCGCGCCTACGATGAACTCGACGGCTGAGGTATCTGCGCCGCCGCGGTCCGGATTGATGGGCGAGGCGTGGGCAGCCGGTTCCTTGACTTGCACGGGCGCGTCCAACAATGTCTGCGGAAAATCGGCAACGACAACGACAGGGACGACGCGCTTGAAACTCCTGAGCTTCCGCTGGAAGGATCGCGACCGCATCGGATTTGCGCTCGGCGACGATCAGATCATCGACCTTGGCGACGTTGCGACGGCGCTCGGCCGCGCGCCTTACGCCGACATGCTCACGCTGATCGAGGCCGGCGATGCCGGCACGCACTTCCTGCGCGGCGCACAAGCCTTCGCAAAGGACCATCTCGACCGTCTGACCGTGATCCCCGAAAGCGAAATCGTCTATCATCCGCCGGTGCGCAGGCCCTCCAAGGTCTGCGGGGTCGCGCTGAACAATTCGGCGAGCAACGAGCGCAAGATCTCGGCGCCCGATCATCCGCTGTTTTTCCTGAAGCCGGCGTCGTCGCTGGTCGGCCACAAGCAGCCGATCGAGGTCTACGACTATTACGGCTCGGTGCATCCGGAGCCGGAACTGGCTGTGATCATCGGCAAGACCTGCCGGCATGTCGATGCGAAGGATGCGCTCGACGTCGTCTACGGCTATTCGATCCTCAACGACATGACCGGCAACTTCATGCGTTCGCAGGACATGGTGCATTATTATGCGCTGTATCCGTCGAAGGAGGACCCCAACAAGGTCGAGCGGCGCGAGCAGCATCTGTCCTACACGGCGCGCTACAAGGGCTCCGACACCTTCGGGCCGTTCGGTCCCTATCTTGTCACCAAGGACGATGTGCCGGACCCGCACAAGCTGGAGGTGCTGGCCTGGCACAAGGACGAACTGATCGCCGAGGATTCGACGGCCTATTACACCTACGGCGTCCCCGATGTGATCGCCTATATCACCCGCTATCATTCGCTGTGGCCGGGTGACGTGATCTCGATGGGGACAGCGTTCCGACCGGGCGGCGCGCGACGCAGCCTTCACACCGCCAACATTACCGCCTATGGCGGGCCGGTCAGCGTGTCGATCACCGGGCTCGGCACGCTAGTCAATCCGGTGCGCAAGATGGACGAGGTTGCAGCACACGCCGCGGAGTGAGCGCAGATGTCGGCCTGGCCGGCCTTACCCTATGCGGACTGGAAGGAGAGTTGCGCCACTCTCCGATTGTGGACGCAGATTGTCGGTAAGGTCCGGCTGGCCCAGACACCTTGGGTAAACCATTCCTGGCACGTTCCGCTCTATCTGACCGCGAGCGGACTTGGCACCTCCGTCATTCCATACGGCGATCGCGCGTTCGAGATCGATTTCAACTTTGTCGATCATGTGCTGTGGCTCAGGACGAGCGGCGGCCATGCGCGGCAGATCGTGCTCAGGTCCATGCCGGTCGCCGAATTCCACGCCGTCTTGTTCGAGCAACTGCGCGATCTCGGCATCGTCATCCGGATCAACAATATTCCGAACGAAATTCCGGACGCCGTGCCGTTCACCGAGGACACGATTCACCACGTCTACGATCGTGACGCAGCCCATAAATTCTGGCGCATCCTGCTGTCGAGCCATTTCGTACTGGCGCATTTTCGCAGCGCCTTCCTCGGCAAGGTCTCGCCGGTGCATTTCTTCTGGGGCAGCTTCGACCTGGCGGTGACGCGGTTTTCCGGCCGGCGGGCGCCTCCGCATCCCGGCGGCATCCCGAATCTGCCGGACCGGGTGACGCGCGAGGCCTATTCGCATGAGGTATCGAGCGCGGGCTTCTGGCCGGGCGGCGGCGGGGTTGTCGAGGAGCCTGCTTTCTATTCGTACGCCTATCCCTCGCCGCCCGGCTTCGCGGAGGCCAGCGTGCGGCCCGAAGCGGCCTATTTCCATCCGGCGCTCGCTGAGTTCATCCTGCCGTACGAGTCCGTGCGGACGTCGCCGCATCCGGATGCCATGCTGATGGAGTTCCTGCAGTCAACTTACGCAGCCGCCGCCGATCTCGCGAACTGGGACCGCAGGTCGCTGGAGTGCGACCTTGGCATGCCGGGACGGCCCCGCGCCGTCTGACCTTAGCGCGCGCAAACTTCCCTAGAACGGGCTGACATCAACAGGTCTTTCGCGCATGTCCCACAGGCCGATTTTGAACTGCTGCACGACCCGCCGTTTCTGGTCGGTCTATCGGTGGTGGTCGGCGTGTTCGTCGGTCCGACACTCGTCGGCTCCTGCCTGTTGCAGCCAAGGCTCGCCAAGCTGTTACGGGGCGAGCGCGACATCAACACGATCCTTGGTTCTCTGCTGAATGCCTTCGCGCTCATTTCGGAGTGCGGCGACCGCCGCGGAATAAGGCTACGGCTGCGCGGCGCTTTTGCCGCTCGCTTGCGGGCGGTATAGTCGCGCATGCCTGACAC
>JAEWHY010000194.1 GCA_023387555.1 Pseudomonadota bacterium | reverse complement strand
GGCCGCATCCTCGGCCCAATCGGCCGAGTGAATCGGCCAACGCCGGCACCCGCCGCACGCCGCGGGCGTGATTGAGCGCGACTTTTCCGAAATATTCCCCGGGTCCTTCCCACCTCCCCCTCCTCTGCGGCCGCGCGGCGGCCCGAAAACTCGCCAGCGTGGAGCACCGGAAATTGGGTTGACACGGTTTACAGGTTGACACGATGCCAGACATTCTGACCCGTTACTGAGTTTTTCCTCCACGTGGAGTTAGAGTCCAGCCCGACGAAGGGGGACGGACGATGAAGCGCAAGAGGTTCACCGAGGAGCAGATCATCGGGGTGCTGCGAGAGCATGAGGCCGGCGCGAAGACCGCCGATCTGGCCCGCAAGCACGGCATCTCGGAAGCCACACTGTACAACTGGAAAGCCAAGTACAGTGGCATGGAGGTCTCCGACGCCAAGCGCCTGCGGTCGCTCGAAGACGAGAACCGGAAGCTGAAGAAGCTGCTGGCGGAGTCGATGCTCGACCAGGCGGCGCTGAAGGAGCTTCTGACAAAAAAATGGTAGGGCCCGCCGCCAAGCGTGACGCTGTCGCACACCTGCGCAAGGCGCGGGGGATGAGCGAGCGCCCGGGCCTGCACCCTTGTGTCATTCCTTTGATCCCACCTGTAGCCTCGATGGCGGTTCTCGGAACCCAAACGTATAAGGCCGACCGAGCCGATGCGAAAAGACTTCACGGGACCGGTTTGGCGGCCCTAGCTTACGCTTAGGAGCAAGCGTTAAGCGCTTTGGGGAGGACCACAATCCCTCAGCCGAAGCCATAGCCGACCCAAATCTCCATTCTTTGCCTTGGGCTTGGTGATCCTAGACACCCCTAGGAAAACGGATAAAGCGAATCCCAACGACAGCTTCGTCACAAACTGCTCAACAGCACAATCTTCAAAGCTTCATAGAAGCCCGCATGCACATCAACCTACCGACGCTTCGCAACGAACGCAATTCGATCATCCCAGTTCGCATCTCTCCAACTTGACTATCGTTGGGACACAGATGACTCACATGCGCGCCACTGCATTTGCGACTTCAATTGCCGCCTGCACATCGTCTCGGTCAATGGCTTTCCTAAATCGTTTCTTGTGGCGTTGGCGAAGCCCGCTTGTCTCAACAGCGACCGGCGCTGAATTTCACGTTCCTGACGCTTCGCATCACCAGTATATTTCGCTTTGACCTCGGCCCAAATACGGCCTGCGTAATGGCGGGCGGCTACGAGAAAACCGACGACTAAGGCGGGCCAGAGCCGAGACCGCCCTCGTTCCTTCTAACAGCCGTGGCGATTGGTATCCTGATGGCGATCACGCTGAGATATTGGCTGACGCCATTCGAAGCGCCGCGGCAAGAAGCGGATTTTGCTAACTCCGTCGCGGGACATGACGCCGTCTACATATCATCGTTGCGCCGTCGGCGATGATCTTCGCGCCGTGCAAGGACGGCATCAGCCAAAACGAGGCGGAGTTCACCTCAAAGGAACAATGCGCAAAAGCGGCGCAGGTGCTGCTGCTGAGCGTGCTCGAATACGACCGGCGAATGGCGATGAGGACGTAGAGATACGCAAGTCTCGCCGCTACTGAATGTTACGGAAAGCGGCCATCGGCACATGACGTATCATGCCAATATGAGTTTGGCCGATTATGAGTGCGCTCGTCTGGGCCTGCGTACAATAGGCCCAGACAACGCCCGCCAGGCTCACCTGTCGAAAAATCCGACCTTTCGATCGTCGAGACTGACGATCACCGACTTGGTGATCGTGTAGTGCTGCAGGATGTCCCGCGACGCCTCCCGCCCGAAGCCGCTCTGCTTGAACCCGCCCATGGGAATGCCGGCGCAGAGATTGTAGTAGCGGTTGATCCAGACGCATCCGGTCTCCATGGCGCGCGCAATGCGGTGCGCCTGACTGATGTCCTTGCTCCAGACGCCACCGGCAAGGCCATAGGGCGAGTCATTTGCCTGTTTGATGACATCGTCCTCGTCACTCCATGTCATCAGACATGTCACGGGACCGAAAATCTCCTCTCGGGCGACGCGCATGTGGTTTTGCACATTGTCCAGAATGGTCGGCTCGATGAACAGCCCTTTCTCCAGGCCCTCCACGCGCGCCGGCCGTCCACCCGTCAAGGCAACTGCACCTTCCCGGAACGCGATATTCAGATAATCATTCACACGCGCGAACTGCGCCCGCGACGCCTGGGCTCCGAGCTGGGTCGCCGGATTCAGCGGGTCTCCGATACGGATCCGCCTGATCTGGTTTACAAGCTTCTCGACAAATTCGTCGCGGATAGCCCGGTGCACGAACACGCGGGAACCGGCGAGACACACCTCGCCCTTGTTGAATACGGTGGAAGCGGTCACGCCTTCGACAGCCGCGTCGATATCCGCCGAGGGACAGATGATCTGCGCCGATTTGCCACCAAGTTCGAGGGTCTGCGGAATGATGTTCTTCGACGCGTATTCGATGATCTTTCGTCCAGTCAGCGTTGACCCGGTGAACGCTACTTTACGCACCAGCGGATTTGTCACCAGCGCCTCCCCCAGCTCGGCGCCGTATCCTGTCAGCACGTTCAGCACGCCGGGCGGCAGCAGGTCCTGGACCTCCTTGATGAATTCCAGCACCGACAGCGAGGTGGTTTCCGCGGGCTTCAGCACGATGGTATTGCCGCAAGCCAGGGCCGGGGCGATTTTCAGCGCCATCATCAGGAGCGGCACATTCCACGGAATGATCTGGACACACACACCGATCGGCTGGCGATGCACCAGCGACATCATGGTGTCGTAGTCGTCGACCTGTCCTTGCAAGGCGAGATGCGGCGTTCCCGCAAAATAGTCGAACGTGTCGATCGCTTGCGGAATGTCAAAGAACGTGGCCTCCATGATGTGCTTGCCGTTCCCGAGCGACTCGATCCGCGCGAAGTCTTCGGAACGGGCGCGCAAACGGCGGGCCATCTCGAACAGAATAGCCTGCCTTTGGCCGGCCGAGGTTCGCGACCACGCCGGGAAGGCATCGGCTGCGGCCTTGACCGCACGCGCCGCGTCCTCAGGACTGCCCGACTGGATGCGCCCGATCACCTCGGCCGTTGCCGGATTCACCTGATCGATCAGCTTTCCCGAACTGCCACCGACCCACTCGCCGTTGATGAAATGGCCCCATTCTGGAACCGGCGTGCTGGCCGGCGCTGAAACACGCATGAACTCTGATGTATTCACAGCACTTCTCGCCGCCTGATTGCTATTGCCACCATTCGTGCTGACCGCAGCCGGCGACGAAGCGCCATTGCGCGATTCCGGCAGCACGATAACCACGTCGGCGCCGCGACGGCGGACCTCAACGGGCCGCAATCGATACCGCGTATTGCCGTGGTGGCAGCCGGTCCGAATGTCGAATTCAAAGCCGTGCCAGGGACACGTCACGTTCACGTCCGTGGGCGAGAAATGCAGACCCTTGCTGATGCCGCCTTCGGCCAGGACTTCTTCCACCTTCGGCAGAATTTTGCCCTGGCAGGCCGGCCCTCCGGCATGCGGACAGACATTTTCATAGGCAAAGAATTCGCCGCCAAGCTTGAACACACCGATCTCGATCCCCTCGATCTCGATCAGCTTGCGCCCCGGATCGGAGAAGGACGATGCCGGACCGACATTGATTTCGCGCATGAACACAACTCCTCAACACGCAGCTCTCGTGCGATGGCACCGAGCCAGCAATCATTCTCAGAAAGGCCCGGAGGCAATACCGGGCGCGTTACGCCACCGACGTCAGCGTCGTCGGCTAGCGGATGTCCTCGCTGCGGGGCCGCTGCAGCCACATCGACAGATCCCAGATATTCATCCCTGCCGTGTGGAGTATGTCGGAAACCGTCACCACCACGTCCGTCGGCGTGAGCTCATCGGCGACGACGGGCACGCCGTTACGGCAGCGCTCGTCGACCTTGGCGGCATAGACCTTCATCGCGAAGGTCATGACCTGGGCGAGATCGGCATCGCCGATCCGCTCGACATCGCCGCTTGCCAATGCCTGCCGGAGGGCCACGACGGCCTCCTGCAGGCATCCGCCATCACGCGTTTGCAGCGCGGTGTTCTCCAGAACAGCATCCATCGGCGCCTCACGAGATGCCGGGACGGGACGCCAGCACGCTTTTGGCGCTCGGCCGCATGCGCTTGACCTCGAGATTGAAGAGCCGTGCCGCGTTCAAACCGAGAATGTTACGCTTGGCCTGTTCGGACAGGAACGGCAGCGAGGTAATCGCCGACGGGGGGTCGAAATCCCAATGCGGCCAGTCCGACGCGAACAGGAACTGGCTTTCCGCATTGCATGCCTCCATCGTGCTCTGCAGCAGCTTCATGTTGTTCCGCTCGAGCGGCTGCGTCGTGTAGAACATGTCGCGCATGTATTCGCTCGGCATCTTTTTCAGGCCGGGCGCCTCGCAGGTTCGCATCATGTATTCATGATCGAGCCGCTGCATGAGATAGGGTATCCAGGCACAGCCGCTCTCGACCCAAATGCATTTCAGTTTGGGGAAGCGCTCCGGCATCGCGTTCATGATCCAGTTGGTGACGTGGATCAGGCTGAAATGCACGAAGGACAGCGCATGCACCGAGATGAAGCGGTTCAATTGCGCAAATGAAGGATCACCCCAGGTGAACCCGGCATGCCAGGCGAGCGGCTTTCCGGTCTCCTCGATGACGGAATACAGCCGCGCATATCGGTTGTGGTGAACCGGCCGGTTTCGGGTCGAAGAGATGGTATAGCCGATGATGTTCGGATCGTCGGCGTAGCGCAGGACCTCCTCGATGCACGCATCTGGAGAATTGAATGGAAGATACAGCAGCCCCTTGA
>JAEWHY010000088.1 GCA_023387555.1 Pseudomonadota bacterium | reverse complement strand
TCTCACGCGTGTGGCGGGCGGCAAGGTTCTTGTCGATCACGTGTCGATTCAAGTTGAGCCCGGTGAAATCCTGGCTGTGCTCGGCGCGAGCGGGAGTGGAAAGTCGTCTTTGTTGCGGTTGTTGAATCGTCTCGATGAGCCGACGAGCGGTGACGTCCTGCTCGATGGAACGTCCTTCGGCATGATCGCGCCGCAGCAGTTGCGTCGGCGTGTCGGCATGGTGATGCAGACATCATATCTGTTTCCAGGGAGTGTGGCATTCAACGTGGCCTTCGGCCCGCGCCAGCGCGGCGTCGGGCTGACGCCCGAACAGATCGGTCAAATCCTCGAGCGCGTTGGTCTGCCGGGGTATGCGGAGCGTGACGTCAGCGGGCTCTCAGGCGGGGAGGCGCAGCGCGTTTCCATTGCGCGCACGCTGGTCAACGACCCTCAGGTCCTGTTGCTCGACGAACCCACATCCGCCCTCGACGAGCGCACCGAACGGGACATCGAAAACCTGATCCTGAGCCTCAATCAGGAGCGCCGGTTGACCTGCGTCATCGTCACGCACAATCTCAATCAGGCCGTGCGCATGGCGCCGAGGATGGTAGTTCTTCAATCAGGCAAAGTCGTCAAGGTCGGCCCGACGCGGGAGGCACAAAGTGCATAGCATCACCGGCATGATCTCGGACAACGTCGCGACCGGCTTGCTCCAGGCCGCCGGAGCGATCGCATTGTGCGCCGCTGCAATCATGCTGTGCCGCGGCTTTGGCGTCGAGGTACGGCGTGAGGCGGCGGTTTCGATTGTGCGCGGCCTCTTTCAGATGGTTCTTGTCGGATTGCTGCTAGCCGCGCTGGTGCACGGTCCGGCGCTGGCCGGCCTCGTCATTCTCGGCCTCATGACAGTCGCCGCGGCCTATACCGCGTCACGGCGGCTGACGCAGAGGTCCGGTTCTTTTGGATTGTCGCTTTTGGGGATCGCGGCAGGCGCGGGCACGACTCTCATTGCAATGCTCGCCATGGGTATCCTCAAGACAGATATCGCGGTCATGGTTCCGGTCGGAAGCATGATCATCGCGAATGCGATGAATGCCTGCGCGCAGGCCGTCGAGCGCTTCCGATCTGATGTTGAGGCTCATACCGGGATGATCGAGGCCGCGCTTTCGCTTGGCGCCGATCCCAATGTCGCCGTTGCCCCCTATGTTAGTGCGGCGGTCTATGCCAGCATGCTGCCGCGGCTCGATATGCTGAAGTCGCTCGGTCTTGTGTGGATTCCAGGTGTCATGGCCGGCATGCTGGTCTCGGGCGCAGACCCCGTCTATGCGGGGATCTTTCAGTTTATCATTGTTGCGATGATCCTGAGCGCGTCGGCGATCACCGGACTGCTGATCATCCTGCTCGTCAGGTCTTGTTCGTTCTCGCCGGCCGCCCAGCTGTTGCTCCGGCGAAGTTGACGCAGCGTTAGTCGAGCTTCTTTCCTAAAAAAGTAGCGCCGGCAGAAAGGGGCTGCCGGCGCTACGTTTTCTTGCGATATCTCTCACATCAGGCTCGCGGGCCTTGCGGGCATTCACCATGCGCCATCGTCGAGCGCCTCGCGGCTCGTCGGATCGCGGTAGGTGCTGCCATAGGTGCTGACGTTGCTCCTGGCATAGACGATGTTGGCATCGTCGTATGGTGCCGCATTCGCCTGGGTGGCGAAGACGAACACCGTCAGGGCAGCAGCGGCGAGTGGAGCGAGTTTCAAGATGGTCACGGTCCAATCTCCTGTTTGATTTCCGCTTGGCTTCACGGCAGAGCGGATAGGGCCGATCTGGGCACGATCGCCCTCGCTCGCTTTGGCAGCCTTGCGATCATTTGTCCGGGCTTGCCCTGTTGCGACAGGACGGATCTTTGCGTGCTGGCCTTGCGCGATGCCGCGCCGGCGGCGTTTCGCCTGACCTTTCCTTCCCGGCAACATCCCGCGACCGACCGCAAGGGTGAGCAAGCAATGCGGAAGCGTGAGCCCAATACTGCGCTCCACATTCGTCCTGTGGTCTCGGGTCATGGTGACCGGTCCCAACAGGCAAAGCAGCAGGGGCAAGGTCATGAGCTACGTCGAGGATCGTGCAAAAGTATCAGCCGATGCGAATGTCACGGCTCTCAAGGCCGCCAATGCGCCGGTCATGCTTCGTTCGGCGGAGACGAAGGCCCCCGCTGAGGCCGTGCCCGCCGAAGGCACTGCGCCGGTCGTCGTCAGCAAGGGCGCGAAGCCTGCCCGTTCAAGGAAGCGGTTGTTGCTCGTCGGCGCGGCGGTTCTGTCCGCCATCGTTCTCGGCGCGGGCTATCTCTACTGGGATTACTCCAGTCATTTCGAAGCGACCGACGACGCCTTTGTCGCGGCACGGCAGTTTTTTGTCGCCCCGCGGGTTGCCGGCTACGTCATAGACGTGCCAGTGACCGACAACCAGCATGTCGCCGCCGGCGATGTCATCGCACGAATCGACGATCGCGATTTCCGTGTGGCGCTGGAACAGGCCGAGGCGCAGGTCGCGAACGCCACTGCCACCATCGCCAATGTCGACGCGCAGATCGCGGTGCAGCAGGCGCAAATCACAGCCAGCGAGGCGCGGGTCGCGCAGGCGCATGCCGCATTGACCTTCGCCGAACAGCAGGCGGCGCGCTACGGCGATCTCGCCGCGAGCCAGGTGGGCACGTTGCAGATGGCCCAGCAGACCGAATCGCAATTGCATCAGGCGCAAGCCGATTTGCGAAATGCTGAGGCGGCTCTGGTGATGTCGCAGCGCCAGATCGAGACGCTGAAAGCC
>JAEWHY010000010.1 GCA_023387555.1 Pseudomonadota bacterium | reverse complement strand
GTTCACGGTGTCCGGAGCATCGGGACAGGGCCACGAGACTGTGTTTCCGCAGATCGTCGCCGACATCCTCGGCGTTTCAGCGGAGAAGGTGAATTTGCGCGCGAGCGACCCGGACGGACCGGCGCTCGTAGGACATGGCAGCTTCGGGTCGCGCTCGCTGATGAATCACGCCGGCAGCCTGGCGCATGGCGCCCGCGAGATCATCAGCAAGGGGAAGGACCTTGCCGCGAAAGAGCTGGAGGTTGCGTCCGACGATGTGGTCTTCGCCGATGGATATTACGGTGTCGCGGGGACCGACCTCCGGATTTCCCTGCAGGAGATCGCGTCGAAATATGCCGCGGCCCCGGACAAGCCCCTCGACGTCACCGTCAAGATCAATGCGACCTTGTCCTATCCAAGCGGCGCGCATGTCTGCGAGTTGGAGATCGACCCGAGCACGGGCGTACTCGAACTCGTGTCCTACGTAGCGGTCGATGACTTCGGCAATGTCTACAACCACAAGATTGTCGAAGGACAGCTTCACGGCGGACTGATGCAGGGCATCGGCCAGATGCTCGGCGAGCATGTCCAATACGATGAGGCGAGCGGCCAGCTCCAGACCGCGACCTTCATGGATTACTACATGCCGCGTGCGCAGCAACTGCCGCAGATCCATCTGCGCGATATTCCGACGCCGTCGCCGACCAATATCCTCGGGGCCAAGGGCGCGGGAGAAGCCGGTGCAACCGGTGCTGTTCCGACGATCTCGAATGCCTTGATCGATGCGCTCAAGGACGAGGGCGTTCTGCATCTCGATACGCCGTTCACGCCGTATCGGGTGTGGGAGGCCTTGCAGAACGGCGGCAAGACTGGGCTTCACTGAAAGCTGGCTAATGAACGGTGCAACTCGTCCCAGGACGAGTTGCACCCGTCGCGGGGCTTGCGTTGAGGCGCTTGCGTTGAATCTGCGTCGTGCGCCTTTCGGCGGCGTGCGGCCAAACGCTTGCGTGCGCGCGTGCCGAAGCTCGCGCGTTTGATATCGCAAGGTGCGGCGAAGCCGCTTATCGGAACGACAACTCCGCGAACGGATCGGGCTTCGCCTTTCCGTGCGGCGCGGCATTGCGCGGCCGCGCGGTCCGACCGGCGCCTCGACCGGCCTTGGGCCGAGCCGGCTTTGCCGTCAATTCAGGCTCGGGGTTCAGAATCGCGGCCGCGATCTTGTCCAGCGACACAAGCTCGGTTCGGCTGACCTTGAGCGAAGCGTCTTGCGGCTCCGGTGACGGCTTTTGCTCCGGTATTTTTTCTCCCCGGATGACGCGCTCGGCATCGGCAAGCGCAAACAGCAGAATGTTGGACGATACATGGCCAATGGCTGTCATCGTCATTTTCAGGCCGTTGCTGCGGGCCATCTGGATGATCCAGGAGGCCGTCCCGTGTTTTCCGGCGTATTTCTCGATATCGAGCTGGAAGGTGTCCGACCCCCGGGTGCGAGAGTCGACGTACCAGATCGATGCGCGACCCTGAGACTCCTGCGTGTTGCCGAGCGACGCCTCGAAGCCCAGCGTCTGGTAGCGCCTCACGGCGCGCTCGAGCGTGGCGATGTCGCGCGGGTTCAAGGGTACGGAAGAGCTCATGGTGCTGAAAGGTGCCGGGAGGGTTGAGATTTTCAGCACCATAGTATGCTTACCGGTGCGTTACTATTGCACCGGTACAACACACGAACAGGACTGCAGCGGAACATGGGCTTATGCCCATGGTAGAGACGGCGTTCGCGTGAAGGCCGTCTCTGCCCACAGTGGGCGCAGGCGAACTCTTGACGGCAGGCCGGCTCGCAGCCGGTCTCTAGGCCGCTGCGACGCCCGCGCTCTCGGGCCGTAGCAGCCTTGCCACGGGTCGCGAGACGGCGAGCCGTCCGCGCTTGAACGCCATGACCGGAGGCGCAAGCTCGGCCACCGCAGACGCCGCATCCGTGCAATCGAGCACGACCAGATCGGCCGGATTGCCGACCGCGATCCGATAATCGGGAAGGTTCATCAGTCGTGCCGGCCGGTCGGTGACCAGCGAGAGACACAACTCCATGTCGGCGGCGCGTCCGATCTGCGCGATGTTCGCATAGAGATTGGCCATCCGGACCAGCGAGCAGTCGCCGAACGGCGTGAAGGGATTGAGCACGTTGTTGGTCGCGAGCGAGCCGTTGACCCCGCGCTCGATGAGGCGATGCACCGGCGTCACGCCACGCGGTACACTGTGCTCATGCTCGCGGCCCATCAGAAACAGGTCGGTCGCCGGCAAGGCGGTGATCGCGACGCCGGAGCGCGCGAGCAGGGCGGCAATATCGTCGAGCTGCCCGTGGCCGATGGCGGACAGCTTCGTCACATGACCGATGGCGACGCGGCCCTCCCAGCCATGGGCCCGGGTCTGCCGGCAGACCTCGTGCAGCGACATGGCGCTCGGATCGAGATCGAAATCGAGGTGGAAATCCACATCGAGGTCGAATTGTCGCGCAATCGCGAAGATCCGCGCGATCTGCCCGTCCGGATCGCTGTCGGTATAGGGGCAGCCGCCGATCACCTCCGCGCCCTGCTGGCAGGCCGCGACCAGCAGATCCTCACAACCCGGATCGTTGAGCAGCCCCTCCTGCGGGAAGACGCAGATCTGCAGGTCGATCGCGAAGGCATAGTCCGCCTTGAGTTTGCGGATGGCGTGAAACGAGGTGAGGCCGATGCGCGGATCGATCTCGACATGGGTACGCATGCGCGTGGTGCCCTGCAGGATCGCCTTTTCCAGCGTCCGCTGCGCGCGGGCATAGACATCGTCCTCGGTGAAGCCGCGCTTCGCCGCGGCGGTCTCGGCAATGGCTTCGGCGAGTGTCCCCTCGCGGCAATTGCAGCGGCCGAGGATGCAGGACTTGTCGAGATGGATATGGGTATCGACGAAGCCCGGCAGTGTCAGCCGGCCGCCGGCATCGGTCTGCGGCGCGTCGCAAACCAGCTGCGGCCCGATCGCCGCGATACGCCCGTTGCGCCAGCCGATGTCGCACGGCCCGGAGGGGCCACCCAGGATGCGCGCGTTGCGCAGCACATGATCGAATGCCATGCCGTGACCTGTATTTGTTATTGGGCCGCTTCGGCTCGCCCGAGATAGGCGGCCTCCAGAGCCGGATCGCTGGCCAGCGAAGCGGCATTGTCGGCGTGAACGATCTTGCCGGATTCAAGCACGTAACCGCGATCGACCACGGTCAGCGCCAGCGCTGCCATCTGGTCGACCAGCAGGATGGTGACGCCCTCGTCGCGCAACTCGGCGAGGATATCGAACAATTCGTTGATCATGGCCGGTGCGAGGCCGAGCGAGGGTTCGTCGAGCAGCAGCAGCCGCGGCTCGGCCATCAGCCCGCGCGCGATTGCGAGCATCTGCTGCTCGCCGCCGGAGAGCAGGCCTGCCCGGCTGGTCATGCGCTCGCGCAGGCGCGGGAAGCGCTTGAGCAAGGCTTCGATGTCACGGTCCACGTCTGCGCCCGGACGGGAGAAGGCGCCGAGCAACAGATTGTCGCGGACGTCGAGTTCGCCGAAGACCTGGCGGCCTTCGGGCACGAGCGCGAGGCCGGAGCGGGCGATGCGGTAGGCTTCCAGCGTCTGCACCGGCACATTGTCCAGAACGACATTGCCGCTCACCGGGCGCAGGAGGCCCGACAGGGCGCGCATGATGGTCGACTTGCCGGCGCCGTTCGAGCCGAGAAGCGCCACCATCTCGCCGGGGCGCACGTCGAATGACACATCCTGCAGCACGGGCGCTGCGCCATAGCCAGCGGTCAGCTTCACAACCGAGAGGATCGGATCGCCTGCCGGCGCAAAGCTTTCCTTTCGCGGGCGCTCCCGCATGTCGCCGCCGCCGAGATAGGCTTTCAGTACGCGCGGATCGTGCCGGACTTCGGCAGGCGTGCCTTGGGCGATGACTGCACCGGCATCCAGCACAACCACGTGATCGGAGATGCCCATCACCAGCGTCATGTCGTGCTCGACCAGGATCACGGCGATGCCGAGATCGGCAATCTGGCGCAACAGCTTCGAGAGGCTGTCCTTGTCGGCCCGCATCAGTCCCGCGGCGGGCTCATCCAGCAGCAGGACATCCGGCCGGCAGGCCAGCGCCCGCGCGATTTCGACCAGCCTGCGGTCGACGTGCGGGAGATCGCCTGCAGGCGCGGCAAGAGGGCCGAAATAGCCGACGAAGGCCAGCAGCGCTTCGGCGATGGCGCGGTCACGGGCATCGCCGGCGGCCCGCAGCGGCGCGCCGAGATCGCCGCGCCGCAACGCGATCAGGACATTGTCGAGCACGCTCAGCGTGCCGAACAGCTTGGTGGTCTGGTAGGTCCGCGAAATGCCCGCGCGTGCCACCTTCCACGCCGGCGCGCCCGACAGGTCGTGGTCGCCAAGCTTCACCGTGCCACTGTCGGCCCGGTAGAAGCCCCCGACGATGTTGAGCACGGTGGTCTTGCCGGCGCCGTTCGGGCCGATCAGGCTCGTCACCTTTCCGGGCTTGGCCTCGAAGTTCACGCCGGTCGCCGCACGGATGCCGCCGAAGGCGATCCCGACGTCGCGCACCACAAGATCCCGCGGCGCGGCCGGCTTGAGGAAAGCTCGCAGATCGAACCCGCCGCTTGCCGCGCTGCGCGGATCGACCCGTCGCCACAGCCTTGCGACCGTGCCGATCACGCCCTCCGGGGCAAGCCACAGGACCACCAGCAGCAGGCTGCCGAAAAACAACAGCCGGTATTCCGCGAGCCAGGACAGCAGTTCCGGCAGCAGCACGCTGACCAGCGCTCCGATCACCGGACCCAGCGTCCAGCCGGCTCCGCCGACGATCACCGCCAGCAGGAACAGGATCGATTGCGAGAACGGGAAGTTCGAGGGCGCGACGAACATCATCAGCGGCGCGAACATCGCGCCGGCCAGTCCGGTCAGCATCGCCGAAAGTGCAAAGGATGCGGTCTTCACGATCACCGGGTTCAGGCCGATCGAGCGGGCGGCGATCTCGGCATCGCGCACCGCCACCATGCCTTTGCCCCAGGTCGAGCCCGCAAGCCGGTGGAAGAAGTATAGAGCAAGCCCCGCGCAGGCGACCGCCAGCAGCGCTGTGTCGCGTTCGGTGAAGGTGAAGGAGCCGATCGACGGCGGCGTGATCCCCATCAGGCCGTTCTGGCCGCCGGTCAGGTCGCGCCATTCGATGGTACCGTGTTCGACGATGAAGGCGAAGGCGATGGTGACCATCGCAAGATAGGGGCCGGTGACGCGCAGTGCCGGCAACGCGAGCAGGGCGCCCACTACGCCCGCGACGGTGCCGGCAATGGGGAGGGCGATCCAGAAGCTCACGCCATTCAGGGTGAGGATTGCCGCAGTATAGGCGCCGATGGAATAGAAGCCGACATGGCCGAGCGAAACCTGCCCGGTGAGCCCCAGCAGAATGTTCAGCCCTACGCCGACGATCGTCGTGAGTGCGACCAGCGCCAGAATGAAATGCCAATAGCCCTCTGTTAGTACTCCCACGCAGAGGCCGGCGGCGGTGACGCACAGGATGGCGAGAGGCGTGGCGATCGCGCGCAATGTTCCTCCCATCGCCTCAGACCTTGTTCACGGCGGCGCGGCCGAGCAGGCCGTTCGGCATGATCGTGAGCGCGAGGATGATGACGGAGAACACCACGATCTGCGTGTAGGTCGAGCCGAGATAGGCGGTCACCAGCGCCTCGATCAGGCCATAGGCAAGGCCGGCCAGCACCACGCCCCAGGCCGACGTGATGCCGCCGAGGATGGCGACGGCGAAGGCCTTGATCCCGAACAGCATGCCCATTTCGGAATGCACGCTGAACAGCGGCGCGATCAGGAGACCCGCGACACCCGCCAGCATGGTCGATATTGCGAACAAGGCGGCGACGATCATGCGCACATTGATGCCCATGAGGCGCGCGGCGTCCGGGTTCTGTACAACGGCGAGCAGCGCCTTGCCGTAGCGCGTGCGGTGCGTGACCAGATGGAACAGCAGCGCCGCGGCGATCCCGACCACGGGGATGACGAGTTGCAGCGGATAGACGCCGGCGCCGAAAATCTCGATCGGCTTCTTCGCGAGAAAGGACGGAAAGCTGCGCGGCTCCTTGCCGAAAGTGAACAGCACGACGTTGTCGAGGACGATTCCGCCCGCGACGGTCGCCATCAGCCAGGCATTGGAGCCGCGGTCGGCAAAAGGCCGGACCAGCGTGCGCTCGACGAGGAGGCCGAACAGGCCGCACAGCAGCAGCGCCGCGGCGACCGCCAGCGGCATAGGCCAGCCCAGTGTGATGGCGAAGGTATAGCCCAGCACTGCGCCCAGCATCATCGCCGAGCCCTGCGCAAAGTTCACGGTGTGCGAGACGATGTAGGTGACGTGAAAGCCGAGAGCGATCAGCCCGTACATCGAACCAAGCCCGATGCCGGAAATGATCGCAGAGGTGATCAGCATGCGTTCGTGTCCAGTGGATTCGCGGACCTAGGTACGATTAACCTCTCCCCCGAAGGGGAGAGGTGCAACGGAGTGCATGGTGCGCGACGGGCGCACCCGCGATCTCAGTTCGTCAACGGCAGGATTTCGCCGTCCTTGTTGAAATAGGTAAAGAGATAGTCGTCTGGGCCGAGGGCGTCGTGCTGCTGCGGGGTGAACGGCTTCTTGTAGGTCTTGATCAGGCCGTCGTAGCTGTCGATGTCATAGAATCCCTGACGAACCTTCGGACCCTCGGTCGAGCCGGCCTTGGCGATCGCGAGCGCCGTCAGATGCATCGCATCATAGGCGTTGGCGATGCCGACCGCCGGCGTCACGTCGGCCAGCGACTTGATCTCCGGATATTTCTTCTTCAGTGCCGCCAGCACGGCATCGCCCTTCGGCGACAGCTTGCCGGAGAAGCTGTAGGTCTGGATGAAATGCACCTTATCCGCACTCGGGCCGGCCAGTTCTGCGAAACGGCCGCCCGACGGTCCCCAATGCGAGACAATCGGCACGTTCCAGCCCATGCGATCGAGCGACTTCACGACCTGCGCGGAGGGCGCAACATTGG
>JAEWHY010000004.1 GCA_023387555.1 Pseudomonadota bacterium | reverse complement strand
GGACTGGACCGCAAGCTATGCCGAGGAGCCGTATCACGGTCTCAACGCCTTCGTGTTCGTGAACGGCGCGGGCAAGGAACAGCCGGTGCGCTGGTCGCTGATCCCGGCCGCCGCCGCGGTGACGATCTCGCCGGAAGACCTCGCCAAGCGCGGGCCGAATTATCTGGAGCAGGAGATCGCCGAGCGGGTTCGCGCGAGTCCGCAGACCTGGACGCTTGTGGTGACGCTCGCCGAGCCGGGTGATCCGACCGCCGATCCGACCAAGGCCTGGCCGCAAGACCGGCGGAGCGTCGAGGTCGGCAGGCTTGTCGTGCAGAAGATCGAAGCCGAGCCGGACGGTCCGTGCCGCGATATCAACTTCGACCCGACCATTCTGCCGCGCGGCATTCACGTTTCCGACGATCCATTCCCGGCCGCGCGGTCGGCCGCCTATGCGCGGTCCTATGACCTGCGGACCGCGGAGTCGAAGGATTATCCCCGAACCAGGACGAGCGCCAAGCCATGACCGGCACCGGCCCGAGTTTCACGCTTTTCCAGCGCATCCTGCACTGGCTGATGGCGGTCTGCATTCTGGCGATGCTGTTCATCGGCGTCGGCATGGTCTCGACGGTGGCGCCGAAATACGTGCCGCTGCTGGTCACGCACAAGACGCTCGGCACCGCGGTTCTGGTGCTGGCGCTGATCCGCCTCGCCGTGCGCCTGCGCTATGGCGCGCCGGCGTTGCCTGCGGATCTGCCGGAGCCGATGAAGCTCGCGGCGTATGGGTCGCACTATCTTCTCTATGCGATGATGATCGGCATTCCGCTGATCGGCTGGGGCATGCTGTCGGCCGCGGCCTATCCGATCGTGCTGTACGGGGGCATCCGGGTCCCCGCGATCCTGCCGCAGAGCGACTGGCTGCACACGCTCTTATGGAACGCGCATTTCTATCTCGGCTTCGCGCTGTTCGCGCTGATCCTCATGCATATCGCGGCGGCGCTGTTTCACGCGCTGATCCGCCGCGACGGCGTGTTTCAGAGCATGACGTCGTGGCGCATCGCGGCTCGCACCGGCGCCGAATGAACGCGAGCCGGCCCGGCGCGCCGCTGGGCCTGGGGTCTGCACGCCGGGCCGCGTGCCGTTGCGTGTGATGCCCGGGCTGAGCGCAGCATTCGTAGCCCGTATGAGCGCAGCGAAATCCGGGGGCGTGCGTTCCTGCATATCGCTTCGCTCATGCGGGCTACGGGCCGGGACCATGCGAAGGTGGCGTTCATCAAGGCGATTTGATATCGTGCCGTCATGACCAAGCACAGCATCGAACTTCTGCTTGAGCGCGTGGCCTCGTGGCCCGAGGACGCGCAGGACGAGTTCGTGAAGTCGCTGGCCGAGATCGAGCGCAAGCACGCGGGCGTGTACCGGCTCAGCGAGGACGAGCGCGCAGCCGTCCGGCGTGGTCTAGCGGATATGCGCGCGGGGCGGCTCGCGAGTGATGAGGCTGTCGCGGCGCTGTTCAGTCGCTACGGAGCATGAAGGTCCGCTTCACCGATACCGCCATCGGTGAGCTTGATGACATTCTTCGTTATCTGTCGGAACGCAATCCTGCCGCGGCGACGGCGGTAGCGCGGCGCGTCAAGGACATCGCGACGCTGCTCGCTGACTATCCTCTGTCCGGCCGCGAGGTCGATGAGTCCGGCGTGCGGATCGCATCGTTGGTCCGTTATCCGTTCCTGGTTTTCTACACCGTGAGCGCCGACGAGGTGGTGATCCTCAACGTGCGTCATGCCGCGCGCCAATGGCCATGGAGGAATGAGCACCCGTAGCCCGGATGAGCGCAGCGAAATCCGGGGCTGCCCTTCCCGCATTGCACTTCGCCCCATGCGGTTTGCGCCATCGCCGTCATCACCGTCACGGCCGGGCTTGCGTCACCCTGTGTCGCACTGCACACGACGCCGCATGCACCAATACTTAATCGTAACAGCCGTAGGAACCCTTCGCGGCGACCATAAGCTGCATTGAAGGGAGACGATGATGTGCGATGAATGCCCCGAGAAGAGCCCGAGCCGGCGAGCCGTGATGTTTGCTGGCGCCGGGTTGCTGGCTGCGACACAATTTGGAGGTCCGGCGCAAGCGCAGCCGGCGAGGCTGGCCGCCACACCCGATGAGGCTCTGAAGCTCCTCGAGGCGGGTAACGCCCGCTACGTCGCCAATCAACCGCAGCAGCGCGACTTTTCCGCCGGGCGCGCCAGCCGGGCGCTCGGACAGGCGCCTTTCGCGGCGATCCTGGGATGCGCAGATGCGCGCATCGCGCCGGAATTGGTGTTCGATCAAAGTCCCGGCGATCTGTTCGTCGTGCGTGTCGCCGGAAACTTCGTGACTCCCGATGGTCTGGGAAGCCTCGAATTCGGTGCGGCCGTTCTGGGAACAAAAGTGATCATGGTTCTCGGCCATCACAGTTGTGGCGCGGTGAATGCCACGGTCGAGGCGCTTCAGAAGGGCAATACGCTGCCCGGTCACATCAAGGGTCTCGTGACCGCGATGAAGCCCGGTATCGAGCCGGCATTGAAGAAGCCAGGAAGCGATCTGGCGCAGCGGGCCGTCATCGCCAACGTGCACTACAATGTGGACCGGTTGAAAACCGCAACGCCAATTCTGGCTGAAATGGTCACCAAAGGTCAGCTT